>JAJFLS010000262.1 GCA_021772595.1 Opitutales bacterium | reverse complement strand
CTAGAGTGACCGAGGCGCACGATAATCCCATGCGCGGCGCGGAGGACGATCGGTTTCTGAGAAAAGGGGAATCGTACGTGAAAGATTTCAAGCCGATGGACCTTGGCGTGATGCGCCTCGAGAAAGGGCGAAACAAGCTGGGCCTAAAAGCGTTGGACATTCCCGGCGACCAGGTTATGGAGGTACGGTTACTGATGTTTTATCGAGTTGATTCGTAATAGGTTTTTAACCACAGGTTACACGAATAGACATGGATGTGAAGATTCTTATTAACAGGATACGACCCGCACCTGCGGGTCTGCATGCTGTCCCGCAAGCGGGACAGCTTGATGAGAAAAGAGATATTCAAATTCCTAAGTATTTCTCATCATGTTCCCGCATCGCGGGATCAAGTAAGCGAGTTAACGAGCGCATCCTGTTAAACTAATTCATTTTTAAGTGAAATATAGCCACTTCCCTAAATTCCTCTGTTTGTTCATCACGATCTTCGTATCGTTTATCACCGCGCTTGCCGACGACGAGCGGCTGCCGAATGTTGTGCTGATTCTTATCGACGACATGGGCTATGCGGACATTGGTCCTTTCGGAGCGCGCGACTATCCGACGCCGAATCTGGATCGGCTGGCGACTGAGGGCAGGCGCTTTACCGACTTCGTTGTGAGCGCTCCGGTATGTTCCGCTTCGCGAGCCGCGCTGATGACGGGAACGCTCCATATTCGCTTGGGAATAAATGGAGCGTATAATCCGAAATCCAGATTCGGTCTGAATCCGAGCGAAATGACGATTGCGGAGTTGTGTAAGCAAAAAGGATACGCGACCGCGATTTACGGCAAATGGCATTTGGGGCATCATCCGAAATTTCTGCCGACCAATCAGGGCTTCGATGAATACCATGGATTGCCGTACTCGAACGACATGTGGCCTTGGCATCCGCGCTATCATGGGTTGGCGGACGACGACCCTAAGCGGCGCGAGGTCTACCCGAATTTGCCGCTGTTGGAGAATGAGCGAGTCATCGATCCTGACGTCACGGGCGAGGACCAGAAGAATCTAACGCGATGGGCTTCGGAACGCGGCGTAGATTTTATCGAGCGCAACAAAGATAATTCGTTCTTCCTCTACCTGCCATATTCCATGGTACACGTGCCGATTTACGCTAGCGACGCGTTTGGAGGAAAAAGCGGAGCGGGATTGTTCGGCGATGTCGTGATGGAGCTGGATTACGGAATCGGCACAGTGATCGACGCGTTGCGCGAAAATGATATAGCGGAAAACACCCTCGTCATTTTCACGACGGACAACGGCCCTTGGGTCGGTTATGGCGACCATGCGGGCTCGGCGAGTCCCTACCGTGAATCCAAGCAGACTTCCTTCGATGGCGGGGTGCGCGTGCCGACTTTGTTTTGGTGGCCCGGCAAGATTCCGGCGAACACGAATTGTGACGAGCTAGCGTCCACCATAGACGTACTTCCGACGATCGCTCGGTTGATCGACGCGGATTTACCGGATCACAAAATTGATGGAAAAGACATTCGAGCGTTGATGTTTGGCGAAACCGGGGAGCGTTCGCCTCACGAATATTTCCCGCACTATCATCACGGCGAACTTCAAGCGGTGCGAAACGATCAGTGGAAGCTCGTCTTTCCTCACAAGTACAACTCGCTTAATGGACGCCCCGGAGGGACAGGCGGATTGCCGGTGCCTTACGATGAGAATATGGCGGAACTCGCTTTATATGATCGAGCAAACGATCCGGGAGAAATCACCAATTTGATTGGGCAGTATCCGGAAGTGTACGACGAGTTATCTAAAGTTGCGGACGGATTCCGCAAAGAGCTAGGAGATAAGCTGACCGATACGCAAGGAACGGGGGTTCGAACGGTAGGCGAGCTGGGTCCGAACGACGCGAAGCTGCAGTGGTAGAATTATGGAAAAATATATTAACACGTTACGCCGATCCTTCGTTCAATTGATTCCATACCGAATTCTCGGTGTAGCTACGTCGCGAATGCGGCGTGGACGAAAGTTCTCTACTTTCTCATTCCTAATTTCGTTGATCGGTTTCGTGGGATATTCCGCGTCGCAACCCAACATCGTTTTCATCATGGCGGACGACATGGGCTATGGCGATGTGCAGGCGTTGAATCCGAATTCCACGATTCCCACGCCGAATCTGGATCGGCTCGCCCGAGAGGGGATGACCTTTACCGACGCCCACTCCCCATCGGCGGTGTGCACTCCCACGCGTTATGGCGTGATGACGGGCCGTTACTGTTGGAGAAGCGAGATGAAGCGGGGGGTGCTTAATGGGTACGGCGCGCCGCTGATCGAAACGGATCGCGAGACGGTTGCGTCCGCGTTGCGCAAGGAGGGCTACACGACAGGAGTGGTGGGCAAGTGGCATCTCGGGCTCGGCTTTCAGAAGACGGATGGCGAGTGGGATTGGTCCAAGAGGCTGGATTACTCGCCCGTCGATGTCGGCTTCGATTATTCGTATGTAATCCCGGCATCGCTGGATTTTCCGCCTTATGTTTATGTCGAAGGACATGAGATTACCGGTAAACCGGATCGTATACAACCCGCTCAACCGTTTCCCGCGTATTTGAGGAAGGGAGAACTGGGATCTGACTTCTCGATGATCGACTGCTTGGACCAGCTAGCGGCTAAAGGGTCGGACTATATTAGGAAAGAGGCGAAACGAGAAAAGCCGTTCTTTCTCTATTTCCCGCTGACGGCTCCGCATAAGCCGGCCATGCCGCATACGCGCTTTCAGGGGGAAAGCGGGTTAGGCCCATATGGAGATTTCGTGCTTCAGGTTGATGAGACGGTTGGTGTGATTTTGAACGCGATCGATGAGGCGGGCATCGCGGACGACACGGTGGTTTTCTACACGAGCGATAATGGTTCGTACATGTATCGGTATTCTGATGACAGTCAGCCGGATCATGTGAAGGACGCAACCGTTCAAGGATTCTACGAAGGCAATCACACGGCGAATGGCCCGCTTCGCGGAACGAAGGCGGATGTTTGGGAAGCTGGGCATCGCGTACCGTATTTCGTTCGATGGCCGGGTGAGATCAAGGCGGGCAGCTCGACTGGCAAGACGATCACGCACACGGATTTCTTCGCGACTGCGGTCGCGATCGCAGAAGGAAAGCTACCCGACGCGAAAGTGGCAGCGCAGGACAGCTTCGACCTATCTCCCTTGCTTTTCGGAAAGGAGAAAGCCTGGAGGCGAGCGCCGGTCATCCATCATTCTGGCGGCGCGATGTTCGCGATCCGCGAAGGCGACTGGAAACTCGTGCTCGGCAACGGATCAGGCGGCCGCGAGAAGCCTTCCGGAAAACGGTTCGAGCGCCCATGGCAGTTGTTCAATCTGAAGAAAGATCTCGGCGAGCGAGAGGACCGCTTCAGCGAGTACCCCGAGATCGTGCAAGGCCTTGAGCAGAAGGCACTCGAGATTATGAGCAACGGACGAAGTCGTTGAAGGAGTTGTCAACGTCCCGCGGTCGCGGGACTAGGAGTCTCGCTGTCGCGAGCCAATAGGTTCTGGCTGTGCCAGAAATAGGTTTTCTAAAATGATTGTTGGTCTCTAAAAACCTTTTTGACCTGAGCCCGCGAAGGGCCACTTTTTTGCCCTCGCTCCGCGAGGACATCCTAGCGAAGCGATGAAGATTTTCTCAATTCCTAATTCTATCTTGAATTACTCGCTCAGCCTGGCGCTGCATTCCGCAATGCCTTCTTTAACGCCAAGGTCCGCGTAAAGGTTGCACGCTTCCTCCCAAAGGAGTCGGGCTTCTTCGGTTGATCCGGCTGCATCCTTCATTACTGCAAATCCTCGAACCGCATTCGCTAAGTCGCCCGGTGACGCGCCATTTTCGCGGCGATAGATGGCGAGAGCTTCATTGTAGCGGGCTTCGGCCAATTCTAGCTTGCTCAATTCGCAATAGAGATCGGCAAGATGCCTTACCGTGTGCGCGTATCTGAGCGGATCGTCTTCATTGCCGAGAAGACCTACCGCTTCCTCATAATGTTCGAGCGCTTTTTCGGACTGCTCGCAGTCTCTTTCGATCTGGCCGAGCAGCATCAACGTTCGTACCAGTGTCGTTCGGTCGCCACCGTTGCGGCACAATGCCACAGCCTCTTCCGCATTGCGTATAGCATCTGGTAGTCGGCCCTCTCTGCGGGCGTGGACTGCAAGTTTAGCTAGTTCTTCGATGGTCGGTGGACTCATTGGTTTGGATCTAGGCTATTCGCGTTCGAATTTTCCGGAATTCAAAAAGGAAATAACGTCATCAATCACTTTCTTTTTTTTCATAATGAACGGATGCGTCGCATGGACAACTTTGAAATCGTTCATTCCGTTGAGTTGCGCCCTTTCTATGGATACTTTGCCATCATTCTTGCCAGGAATCATAAGAGACAATATGCAGTTGATACTCCTGTCTCCTGTAATCACTCCTAACTCAAAATCCGCAGGACCAAGCTCGGATATTAAATCTTCTGAAGACGTACCAAGCTGCAATCCGGCTGGACCGTTAATCAACTTGAATATCCAATAGGCTGCGAGTTTATCGACTACTTCGCTTCCTCGGTTCGGAGGGCTCAGCATTACGACTCGCCCGATGTTATCTAGCGGAAAATGCTGCTGAATATATCTAACGATGATGCCTCCCATCGAGTGAGTCACAAAATGAATTTTCTCTGCATCAGCAGTCTCGCTCACGATTTTTTCTGAAACGATCTCAGATAATTTTTCAACTTCAAATTGCCTCGATGGATAGCCGATATTCACAACATCGTATCCCTCTTTCTCCAAAGCAGTTTCCAGCTTTACCATCGAATGGGAAGACCTCGCCAAGCCGTGCAAGAGCACCACTGATTCTTTAGCATGCATAGTGGTCAAGATTACGAAAATGAAACTAAGTACGAACGCTTTCGTTTTCACTTTTGATAATAAGTCCGCGAATCATCTCGCAGGTTCCTTGTTGGGGCGTCGCTTGCGACGTACCGCGTAGTAAGAGTTCTAGCTACTTCTGCGGTCGGCGCAAGCGACGCCCCTACGGATTTTAATCCGGGACGGCGCCCGGACGCTACCCAATGCTCGAGCTGCGATCGAGAAAAAGGCCGGACGTTTCCGTCCGGCCTTTGAAAGTTTATTGACTGGCGCCTTGTCTAGGCGTTCTTCAGATCGTTGTAGAGTTCGAATCCCTCTTTAGGCGTCAAGTTGTCGTGGACGACTCCTCCAACGGCTTTGATCATCGCGAGGGGAGCGTCGGACTGGAAGACGTTCCGGCCCATGTCGACGCCGGCTGCGCCGCACTGGATCGCGTTGTAAGCAAGCTCAAGTGCCTCGAGCTCAGGAAGCTTTTTACCGCCAGCGATCACGACAGGAACAGGAGTGCAGGCCACGACGTTTTCAAATCCTTCCGTGTAGTAGGTTTTGACGATGCTCGCGCCATTCTCGGCGCAAACCCGGGCGGCGAGGCTGAAGTAGCGTGAGTCGCGCGCCATGTCCTTGCCCACCGCTGTCACACCCATTACGGGGATGCTGTATTTCTGCCCGATATCAACCAGGCGGCTGATGTTGGCGATTGTAGTGGCTTCAGTATCGGCATCTCCCACGGCGATCATAGCAGCCATGGCGGATGCGTTCATGCTGATGGCTTCGGCTTCATCGATCAGAATGTTGTGATTCATCTCGGTGAGAATCGTAGTTCCGGTGTCGGTTCGAAGGCAGATTGGTTTTGTATTGTCAGCCGGGATACAGGAACGAATCATTCCGCGGGTTCCCATGAGACAGTCTGCGTGTTCGGCGAGGGGGGCGATGTTGATGTCGATGCGCTCCAGCCCCGAAGTGGGTCCCATGAGGAATCCGTGATCGAAGGCGAGCATGACGGTGCGCCCTGACTTGCGGTTGAAAATGCGAGACACGCGGTTTTTGATGCCCCAGTCTGTGCTGTTGAGGCCTTTAAGATAAAAGGAATTGGTATCCGCGGGCGTATTGAGCCCGAAATTGTCGCCGTCTCTGATGTCGTCTAGATCTGCCATTTTTTGTTGAAGGTGTTTAGGTGTTTAGGTGTTTAGGTGATTAGGTGATTAGGTGATTAGGTGATTGGGTTTTTTGAACCGCGAATGGATGCGAATATACGCGAATTTGATTTGGTTTTAGTACTTCGGTTTTTAGGTAGCTCAGTGCTTTAGCCTGAGTGTTTTTGGATGGAAAGTTTTGTCTGAAATGCTCAGGCTAAAGCTCTGAGCTACTGGATTGTGGCAACGTAGTCGCTAGCGGTGTTGAACATTATGGATACGGAGACTGCTCCGGGATCGGGATGTCCGATTGATTTCTC
>JAJFLS010000261.1 GCA_021772595.1 Opitutales bacterium | reverse complement strand
ATAATAATATTCATGATGGGCACTCGCAGTTCCTGGGGACGATCGGTCGAACGGTATCGGGTGATCGTATTTGGCAAACAGTCTTCGCTGAAGCTTCGCCTGTCAGGAGGTTATGTCCGAGACGCGGCGAAAGGGAATATGAGCGTGGATGCTGAGAAGACTCGTGAGATTTTGAATACAGGCGGGAGCGTTTCGCGGAACGAAGCGCTGCGTTGCCGCGTGCGTTATTTCTCGGATGGGGCGGTGCTAGGGTCCAAGGAGTTCGTCCAGGGTTACTTCGAGAGCCATCGGGATCGCTTTGGCGCGAAGCGTCGAGATGGTCCCCGCAAGTTGCGAGGTTCGGATTGGGAAGGGCTCATGTGCATCCGGGATCTGAGACGGGATGTGTTTGGGTAGGGGAGAAACCACCCGCTGCTCAGCGTTGGATAGCAGCCTCGGACATTTTTCTTAAAAATTCTTTTAGTTGGTTTGAAGATTGAGGGGTATAAGCCTGAATCTAGGTATCGAGCAGTTTTAGGTCTTTTATTCTTTGGAAATGACGACGGTTTTTTGTAGCCAAAAGAGCTTTGAGGGAAAGGGCATGACCGGCGATCTGGCAGTCAAAATCTCCTATTGATTTCCCTGCTTTCGTCAAAGTTCCAAGAGTCTTCCCAGTAGCTTCCGCAGCCTTGCTGTCGAAGGCGACGCGCTCCACGGAAGCCAGCAATTTCTCAACTTTAACTCTCTCGTTTTTGCCTCCTGAGTGGTAGACGCCAGCCCAAAGCTCGGCTTCGACTACTGAAGATATACAAAATCGGTGCGTGCGCCATTTATCGGGCAGGGTCTTTCCACGCAGAACTTCTATGCACCAAGAAGTGTCCAGTAGAACAAGCCCCATCAGAATTTGGCTCGCACTCCGGATTTCGTTTGAGGAAGGCGCTTGATTTCAGGGCCTCCAAGCAAGGCGCATTCTTCCGCGACTTGCCACAAATCCGATTGCTTAGGGCGCAAGATGATATTTTTTCCTCTGCGCTCCAGTTCAACTTCAGTCGTGTCTCCGATCCAGGATTTTGGCAATCGGACAGCTTTTGATCTTCCAGTTTTAAACAGACGAGCAGTTTTCATAATATCTACCATGATATATACTATTAGATCGTCAAGAGGAATCCTAACAAGGGTGCTTCCATGGTAGACGCCTCTTTCGCCAACGCATCCAAGATCACATCATTAGCGCGATCGAGAATATAAAGATAGCAATAGCGCGTAACGGGAATCCATCAACGGATGGCGTTATGGCGGCCTGGATCGGCCTTTCCCCCATTCTCCTGTCCGCTATGCGCTTCATGGCCCCCGCCGCGAGTGGGTCGATGTTCAGCGAAATGATGAAGGACTTATTTTTCGATCATATCGGAACGTATCCAGAAAACAGTTCACGACTAAAATTACACTCTGTTTGAGAGTTTGAAGGCATTTGGGCAACAAGCCTTTGAAACCTTACAAGCGTCATGTCAACCGTCATGAATAGGCGTTCATATGGCGAGGAAATTGAGATTGGAATACCCCGGCGCGATCTATCATGTGATTAATCGCGGGAATCTTTGGCGATAACTGACCTGCTAATGGCACAAAATCAAAATATGTGCGATCGCGAATCGGACGATCGCGCGCTTGTTCCATTCAGGCTTGATCGCTTGCTTGTTTGACTAGGGAGTCGATCATTTCGTCTGCATCCCAAATCCCGCAAACCATAGCAGCGGTCCGTATTTGTGTTTCTGTACCGCCGTAAATAAGGAGTCCGGCGGGACCTTGGTCATTGCGGATTTTGGCGAAAATCCCTAAGCCCTTAAGGGCATCCGTACTTACTGTTTTGCCTGATTTAATTTCGATCGGTAAGAGCTTGGGGCCGAGCGGGTAGAGCAGGTCGACTTCGTTTCCGACGCTATCTCGGTAAAAACACAATCGTGTGTCCCGCCCAGTATTGAATCGTCGTTTGAGCAGATCGCTGATTACTAGATTTTCAAAGAAATGTCCGCGTAGGGGATGGGTTTGAAGTTGCCGCTCTTCTTCGATTCCACAGAGGTAGGTTGCTAGACCGACATCATGGAAATACAGTTTGGGTGACTTAGTTAGGCGTTTGCTGATATTGGCATGATAAGGCGCTAGCCTGAAAATGATGAAACTGGTTTCTAGGAGGCTGATCCACTCACGCGTTGTCGTTGCCGAAATACCAGCGTCGTTCGCCAACGAAGTGAGGTTGAGCAATTGCCCAACGCGACCTGCGCAAAGACGAACAAACGTTTCAAATGTTTGTAGGTCGTGTACGCGGAGCAAGCTCCTTACATCGCGCTCCACATAGGTCTGGAAGTAATCTCGGTGAATCGTGTAAGGCTCCAGTTCACGTTCATAGAGGCGTGGATAGAACCCTCGATACAGCAGACTATTGCTTGAGAGCTTTGCGTGTGTTGAGCGAATCTCAGCAAGGCTTAGCGGTAATAGGGTGAGGATTGCAGTACGGCCTGCCAGGGATTGTGAAACTTCTCTCATCAGCAGGAAGTGCTGTGATCCGGTTAGAATAAATCGTCCTGGTCTTGGGTCGAGGTCGACAATGCCTTGTAAATAGGATAGTAAATCAGGTACTCGTTGCACTTCATCAAAAATAGCGCCGTCTGCATACGTTTCCAGAAAACCGAGCGGATCCTCGATGGCATAAGCACGAATATCAGGGTCTTCAAGTGTGACATGAGCCTTGTGCGGAAATAGAGCTTTGGCCATTGTCGTTTTTCCAGACTGACGCGGCCCTAGTATGCTGACAATGGGGTAGCTTTGCGCTGCTTCGATAACAGTTTCTTTAATAGCTCTGGCTATCATAAGGTGAAAGCTAACAGTATGTTATTGCAAATCCAATAAAAAAAAGCGGATTTGCATGAAATTGGATTCTCGTACCTTAGGTCCCAGAGAAAAAGGCTAGGCAGCTAATTCATGGCTATTATGCCAGCGTCAGCTTTTCCGATGCTCAGATAGGCAAGGTGATGGCAGAGCTGAAGCGGCTTGAACTGGACGAGAGGAATAAGCGGGCTGGAGGCGCTCTAAAAGTCATTTGCTTTCAATACAGAACTGATTGATCCTTGATGACATGAATACCCCACGAAGAGCCTTTCTCAAGCAAACCGGGCTGGCTGCCACGGGGATCGCTGTCGCGCCGCGTTTCCTCTATTCTCAAACGCCTGCAAGATCGGGGGGGAAGGATCCCATCCTGAAGCAGCTTACCAAAATCAATGATGGGCTTATTGAGGATTTGCTTTCTAAACAGGTCGAATTGCCAGGCGACCGTTGGGATGGGGGCGTGGCAGATCGGTTTGAAGTGATCAATATTAACAGCACCGTTGGTTTTGCGGGTCGACTCGCGAATTCCTATACGTCTCCATCTTCTAAGTACTATCGTTCCAGTCGCTTGGAGGCTCCCATGGAAAAGGCGATGACCTGCGTGTTAAATGTTCAACACGAGGACGGGACCATCGATTTGCACAGCACTAATTTCCATTCGACGCCAGACACTGCTTTTATAGTGAACTATCTCAGTCCGATTTTCGTGAACCTGAAGCGTTTGGATCGTCCGGGCTTGTCGGGCGTGACTGGAAAGATGGAGCAGTTCTTGAGGAACGCGGGAAAGTGCCTTGCGATCGGAGGGATTCATACGCCGAATCATCGCTGGGTAGTTTGTTCCGCGCTGGCGCGTATCCATTCGTTGTTTCCGTCGCAGGCGTACGTTGATCGAATCGATGATTGGCTGGGCGAAGGCATCGATATGGACCCGGATGGACAATACACGGAGCGGAGCGTGAGCATCTATTCTCCGATCTGCGACACTATGTTCCTAACTATTGGACGCTTGCTCGGACGTAGTGAATTGATGGATATAGTAAGGAAAAATATGGATATGACTTTATACTATATTCAGCCGGGCGGGGAGGTGTTGACCGATGCGTCCGATCGCCAGGATAATGCGCGAATTGGATCCGTGGCCAATTACTATTACGCCTATCGGTATTTCGCGCTGAAGGACAAGAACCCGGTTTATGCGGCCGTTTGCAGGCTGATCGAGCAATTGATGCCGGAGCGAATTTCGCGGTATATTTCCGAATTGCTGGAGGACCCTGAACTGGAAGCGGTGTTGCCGGCGGCGAGTAAAATCCCGGACAACTACCTGAAACGATTTCCTCACTCGGGTGTATTCAGAATTCGACGCGGCGAGATGGATTTGTCGGCGATCGAGCGGAACCCAACCTTTATGTCCTTCATGAACGGGAGCGCAGTCTTGCAGTCCATTCGCCTGGCCGCCGCATTTTTCGGGAGCCGAGGGCAGTTTATTTCCGAGAAGGCGGAATTGGTGGGTGAGACGATCATTCTGACGAAATCCGAGACGCATGGCTATTACCAACCCTTTCCCGAGGACAAACGAACTGGCGACGGCGATATGGAAAAAATGCCCAGAACCGAGCGTGCCATGAGCGAAATTCAAACGCTTGATTATCGTATTGAAATTTCGGAGTCGGGAGGCAAGGCGAAGGTCGCCATAAGCATTGAAGGGACGCCTCATGTGCCGGTTTCGATCGAGATGAGCTTTCGCTCGGGAGGAACCTTAGAAGGGGTGATCGCCGATAATAACCTGGAAGGGTCGTCCTTTTTGGAGAGCGGAATGGGGCAGTATATCCATGGAGACGATCGAATCACGTTTGGTCCGGGAATCGCTGAGCACAAGTGGGCTGAGATTCGAGGAATGTTGCCCAAGCAAAATGGAGAGAGTGTTTATTTAACAGGTTATACACCTTTCAGGCATACCTTGCATTTGGAGTAAAAGACACGATCCGTATAGTGAGTCTGATCCTCTTTGCATTTTCATCCTTGCGCTGATAGGAATATGCTTTTTAGCCGCACAGCGGCGGCGATGTCGACCTCTCACAGGGCATTGGCCCAGACACAGGCGGACCGTCCTAATCTGCTAGCCTTGGTCGTATTAGGCTCGATCCACCGGACTGCATTAAGCTCTTTACATCATTTTAA
>JAJFLS010000027.1 GCA_021772595.1 Opitutales bacterium | reverse complement strand
CTTTCAGTTCACTACCTTGGGAGTCAAAACAATGGGCATTATAGGTGTCCACCAGTACCTGCGGACTTTGCTGCACGAGGATCATATCCCTAAGCTGATCGATTTCGCTTTGATTGTAGTACAGGTTGGGGTGATCTTGGTTCGGGGAAGCCCCTATGGGCCTGACAGTTCCCCACTGCCCCTTTGGGCTTGTGGATTGACCGAAGAGCGAACTCGACAGAGCCACCAAGACGGTTGAGATGCCCAGAAATCGAATCAGGGCGCTAGTTATTGATGCGTTTTTATTCATATTATAATATATTTACTGTTTAGCTTAAACGTTTCTAATCTCTGATCCCGCTCGGCGGGAGAACAGGCAACCAAATATTTTTGCTCACAGATGGACACAGATATATATTTAGATTTCTAACCACTAAGAGAATGGTCTTAGACGATTAAAAACGGAATACATCAATCATTGTATATAGCTGTATAAATAATTTTTTGAATTGTATCTCCCGATTGGAGACGATTCATTCTCTAAGACGATTTGGTTTTTCGTTAAACATTGAAAAGAGCGATCGTCGGCCCATTGGTCGATTTCCTTCAAAGACTATAGACAACCGGTTCGATTTCGCCGTCAGGTCCATACTCCTTGTCATTCTCCTGCCCCATCCACTCCATTTTTTTGGACGATCAATATGGCGTCTTCCCAATCCTCTGGGGGTTGGATCCAGGCACTTCCATCAACGATGTTGACAACTTCCGAAACCATGGATCCGTTCTCGAGAGAGAACCACTCCACCTGGACCTCGGACCTGCCCTCGAAGCGCTTCGTATTCACTTGGGCGATGTCGCGACTCGGGAAGTAGATCAACAGTTCATCCTTTCCAGTAGCCACCGCCACGATCTGGGCTTCACTCGAATTTCCGCCTTCAATCGAAACGCTCTGGGCGCTTTCCCATTGCCACCATTGATGTCGCTCGAGAAACGACTTCATTATAGTAGCGGTCTGATAGGCGCCCGGCAGCCGCAATCCTGTTTTCCAGTCGAGGCCGCATTCGGCGCCGCGAAACGACCAAACGGGGAAAGCTCCGTAGGTGTACCCGGTCGCTCCTGCGAAAAACGAGTGATAGCCCTGCTGTCTCACCAGCCGGGGCGTCACCCAGCCACAATCATTCAAGTAGTCGCCATATTCGTACGCTCCCTCGCCCAAGATCGTCGGCTTGGCGGGATTGGATAATTCATAGTCAGCCGAAACCAAAGGATAGATTCGCGAAGGCCAGGCCCACGTTTCCATCATGTTCATATCCAGCCACGGGTCCTCATGGAACCAAATGGAGGAGGACCCGCCCTCTCTCTGCGGAGGGGCCTGCACCGCATGGAAAGTCATCAAGGTCTTGTCCCAATCCGAATGGGGCTCGTTCCATTTCAACGATGGGTTGCCCGACACACCCCGACCGACACCTTCGGCCATAGCCCTATATACATGCCTCCGGTCGCCGACCCCGTGATTCACCGGATCGACGTCTCCGCCGATGACCCAAATAATATGCGGATCGTCCGCATAGCGCCTGCCCAGAAATTCACCGAAACCTCTGGCCCCCTGCTCGTCGAATTCTACGTGCGATCCTTCCTGCCTCGCCTGCACATAGGCGCTTCCCCAGCAAGGCAACAGGGCGAGATACATCCCTCGCTTTCGGATCTCCTTCACAATGAAGTCGGCATGCTCCCAAAAGCCGTCGCGAGCCTCCGGGGAACCGCTTCCCATCAAACGAGGCTGAGCGGTATCGGGCGAATCCGCTCCTCCTTCAAACGGCCGATGCCCGTAAACGTTGGCTGGATTGTGCGGCCCGCCCGGAGAATCGCCTGATTCATACCGGTACCAATAGGGCACCGACTGGATCACATTGAAACCCGATTTTTGCCGACTGTCGAGGTAGCGCTCCACTTCGGCCCGGTCCAATTGGGTGAACAGACCCCACGCCGTGTCCCCGATCCAAGGGAAAGGCAGCCCATCCTCATGCTGCAGATAATGGCCGTCCTTCGACACTTCGAGTTTGCCATGTTCGGCCCACGGCGATGCCAACGTAGCGGTCGCCATCGTATTGATAAACGCGATACTCAATAAAATGCCTCGGCAAATCGCCGCCTGGCTCGCCACTCGCGAGATCCGGACAACTCGCCTCAAGTGAAGATCGTTATCCACAATAATTTTTCTCATACTTGTATCCATATAAGCTGCTCCTCCACACTTGCCGATTGCAACTCCCTGCGGCAGAAGCCGCAGGGAGCGTTGAATTCGTATTCTTCATAGCAAAGGGCTGAACCCGCTTGGCTAAATTACCAACTGAGAGTGTTGGTCCAAAATACTTCGCGCGGATTCGGGTTGCGAACTCGGGCAAAGCTACGATCCGGTTGGGCGAAAAACGGAATAGGGTCTTGATCACCAATCGCATTGCGATAGTTTAGCTGGGACTTCCATAGCTTTCCGTTCTTCAGAGATTTCTTATAACTTAGCCATAAGTCGCCATTAATCTCGGACGGACCCCAAATGGGATCGTCCAGCAAAGGCAGAAATACTCCGTCGCCGGGCACAGTTTCTTCGAGCTCGTATCCAATGGAAACCTTGCTTTGATAACGCAGGGCAGCTCCGACACCCCAACCGCGAAGTCGAGAATCCTCGCCAAAGTTGTAATTGGAAGCGACGTTCACCCGCCACTCGCGCTGCTCCGAGGAAAAGGTGCCATCCTTCGCACTAGCAACTGCTAAAGGGTTCAATACATTATTGCCATAGCGCAAACCGGTCAGGAAAGTCCTCTCGACAGGATCATCGAGGAGATAAAATACGCCGGAATCCTTCATATTCTGCACGACGTCCGACGCGAAGGCCGACACCAGTGGAGCTGTATCGCTGGGAATGGTCTCCTGTTGACCGACGTTAAGAGATATCCTCCAATTTGGCGTGAGATTGCCAACGACATCGACCTCGAAGCCTTCCGCAACGATATCCTGAGTCGCTTGAAGTCCCAGGATGGGATCGGACCTCCACTCGCCATTTTCGAGGCGGGCGTTGACAGCGGTCCGAGTCGGTTCGGGGATTAGGCTTAAGAACGCCGCGAACAATTGATCGTAAGAAGTGAATCCGGGATCAGTGGCTCCCGCAGCGATAGCCGCTGGATCCTGCAAGCCCTCAAGCGCTATATCATAGGCGCCCTCAACGAAACCAGCGTCACCCGGATTGCCTATACTTCTGAAAGGAAGCATTTCATTCCTGAATCTCTGATAACGCGACAATTGAGCGAGTCCGCCCCATGAGATCGCTGAGCCTTGACCTGCACTGACATTGTTGAGCGTGGAGGCTGTTTCGTACCAATTCAATCGAACTGAGAGGTTGTTGTTTACCACGAAGGTAACTCCCTTTTCCTCTGTGATCCCGGAAGGCGGCGAGAGCGTTTCATTCAAGATGTTGCGACGAGCGCTGGTGGGAGCAAAACTCTCCGACTCGCTCCAATGGGCGGATAGGCCCAACCAATCAGACAGGGAGTTCCACTCGTTTGGCAAGTGCACCACTAAACTCTTGGTGCTGGTCTTTCCTTTGGACACTAGGCTGGGGTCCACCTGTAACGCCAAATTGGCCGGATCGAAGGTGCCGTCGGGCAGAGAGGCATTACCCAAGCGTTCGAACTTTTCACTTTCGTCGCTGCGTTCGCCATATAGGCCCACAACATTGCCGCCAAAGAAATAGCTCTGTACGCTGAGGACATCGGAAGTGATGTCTTGCCGGGAGACATTCCCGCCACCTAGGTACTCCTGAGCGACTAAATCCGCCTTTTTCGCCATGTCGTCATCTGGATCCCAATAAAGGATGCCAAACGACTGCCCATCAGCTATACGCGGAGCGTTAGTAATACCCGATATGCGTACGTCGCTCACA
>JAJFLS010000260.1 GCA_021772595.1 Opitutales bacterium | reverse complement strand
GACTTTTTTACACTCTTCCTTGGGTGTTTATTCACATGTCGTGGGGTTTATGGAATGCATGGGGAATTGCAGGTAATTCGCGGGGAGGAACAAAGTGAGCCCCCAGTCTGGGCTCTTTATGAGCGACAGCTGATCGATACTCTCAATCGTGCAGGTATAGAGTTTTACGATACTTATGTACTTGAGGATGGAACGCTCGAATGGAAGGAGCGTTATGAGGGAGGAATGAATTCCTCGGACGATCTTTATGAAGCCTTTCGAGGGTATTCGCTTTTAACCGCGATGGGCGGTTCCGATGAAATTGATAAACGGCACCGTTTTGTCTGGGAAGGTATCACACGGCAATTTACGCGCTATGGGCAGATATACCGGGAGTTCGATTCGAACTGGGATTGGATGCATCACGGTGAAGGTTATATTTCTCTCTATCCGATGGGTATGGTTGAGCCGGACGATGCCTTGTTTCGCGACCGCTCGGTTCGGTTTGCCGCCATGTATATAGGAGAGGATCCGGAAGCTCAGAACTGGGATCCTGAAGTGAAGATAATTCGCTCGGTTATGAATGGTAGCCGAGGTCCTAAGATGGAGTGGGTGAAGCGGGATTGGATTCCGACCAATGCCAATCTGACCTACTATCCTCTGCCCTTTTTCGATATTCCAGGTGTCCCCGGCAGTACCGCGTGGATAAATGATCATCCTGATAACGATCAATTTTCCAAACTCGTCAAAGCGATGAGCGATCGGATGGCAAAGGGTGACGTGCCGATCAATTTGGCCGCAACGGCTCTAATAGCGAATGCCTACTTATATACCGGTGATTCCAAATACGTTGAATGGGTGAAAGATTATGTGGGCACTTGGGAGAAACTAACCAAGCAGAACAACGGAATAACTCCAGATAACGTAGGCCTCTCTGGAAAGATCGGAGAATACACCGGCCACTGGTGGGGTGGTTACTATGGTTGGGTTTGGCCGCGTGGTGGAACTGATGTGGTTCTTGCCGAACTCACTTCGGCCAAAGTTGCTACCTTACTTACAGGAGACAAAAGATATTCCGAACTCCCGCGCAGTCAGATGGCCGTGATGCGCAAACAAGGCAGACTTGAAAATGGAAAGTATGTAATGCCCATTCGTCACGATGAGCGGGGCTGGTATCATTATAGTTCCGAAATCGCTTATCCTTATGTAAACCTTTGGTACCTCTATCATGACCAGGATGATTGGAGTCATATAGAGCGCTTAGCTGAAGCGGAATTGAAGCGAGATGGCCGGATCGGCGATTCCGATCTTGCTTGGGCTTATTTTGTGCGCGGCCGAAATCCCGGTTATCCCGTCGAGGCATTTCAGGCGGATTTCAGATTTGTGGCAGAGAAGATGGACATCATCCGGAATGAAAATGGTGATCCTGAAACGTGGGTCGATAGCAAGTGGATAGGGCCCGATCCTGTGCGCATGGATAATTTGGTTCGTTTGACCGTAGGAGGTATGCCCATTCACAAACGCGGTGAAATGCTCCATGCCCAGGTTCGTTACTTTGATGGAGAGAAAAAGCGATCGGGACTTCCGCCTGATGTCGCGGCCTTGGTGTCACGCATTGAAGAGGATTGGATTCAAATTGAAATCAGCAATGTGAACCAATTCGAGCGCAGGCAGTTGGTGATCCAAGGCGGGACCTATGGAGAGCACCAGATAAAGTCAGTCAGTATCGACGAATCTTCCGTGGAGAAACAAGTGGATGCGCAAGCGTTGTCTTTAGACCTTGGTCCTGGAGCTGGAATCTCGATCCGGCTCGCCCTGGATCGATATCAAAATAAACCCAGTTATCAATTTCCATGGGACCTGTAGAAATGAGAAAGCTGATACTCGTTATACTGAGCGCCTGTTGGCTGGGGCAATTTTCTGCAGCGCAAATGGGCTCTCCCGGACAAGGCGAAACCCAGGCCATCGCCCTGCATCCGAAAGATCCCATGATTATTTATGTGGGTGCAGGAAAGGGGCTCTGCAAAACCACCGTTGGGGGAAAGGACAATTGGCCTACCGTCGGGCTCGATACGTATTCGCCACGCGCCATCGTTGTTGGGCAACAGAACCCGAACCTCATTTACGCTGGAACACATAAAGTTGGAGTCTATCGCTCGTCCGACGCTGGCGAATCCTGGATCGAAGTGAACGAAGGCATCAATTACCCGGATATACGAGCAATACTGATTCATCCGAAGAACGACAAAGTGGTATATGCCGGGACGGATGGCGGAGGCGTATTTAAAACCGTTAACGGTGGTGATAGCTGGAAAGAGATAAACCATGGATTGATCGACAAAGTTGTTCGGTCGATGGCGATGGATCCGAGAAAACCGGATGTGCTCTATGCAGGGACATGGCATGGCGTTTACAAAACAACCGATGGCGGCAAGAACTGGTCGGCTGACCCTGAAGGACTCTATGACGTCGATGTGCAGGCAATTGCCCTCGATCCTTCAAACCCCGATATCGTCTATGCGGGCACGCAGCCGCGGGGTGTGTATCGTTCAGAAAATGGAGGAAAAACTTGGGCGCCTGGAAAGAGGCCTCTGATGGAGCATATCGAATCGATGGCCATAGATCCGGCGAATCCTGGACATGTGTATGTCGGGACGCAGGCTGGCGTTTTTATCAGTACCGATAAAGCGAATACCTTCGCAACAGCCGGACTCCGCTGGTCGAATATGGCTTGGACGCTTGTGTTTGATCCGAAAACAAGTCCACCTACTTTGTATTACGGTGGTGTAGGCGGGGTTCTCAAAACCACAAACCAAGGTGTTCAATGGGATGTGACTGGCCCCATTCGTCCCTGACTAATTTAACCGCTCTGGTCATGCTGCTCGCTCCGGCATACTTCCAAATACTATTGCCTCTGTTTAATCCGATCCACGTGCATACTCAAATCAAGATAGCCTTCTTGGCGCTTATGGCGGGCATTCATCTCGGAGTGATTCATGCCAGTGCTTCTGATCATTCCGACTTCACGACGATTCGCTGCGATGCCCAAATGGCGCCCCCCGAATGGGCTTTGCTTGAACGGCACCTGATTGATACGCTTAATGAAGCGGGTATTGAGTTTTATAATACCTATGTTGACCCCGATGGAACTGTAAGGTTTAAGGAGCGCTATGAGAGTGGCATGAACTCCTCCGATGACTTGTATGAGGCCTTCAAGGGATTCTCCCTGCACGCTGCTTTCGGCGGATCCGATGAACTGGACCGCCTCCACCGATACGCCTGGGAGGGAATAACCCGCCAGTTTACCCGTTACGGGCAGATATACCGGGAATTTGATTCCAATTGGGATTGGATGCACCATGGCGAAGGCTACGTCGATTTTTACCCTTTAGGTATGATCGAGCCCGAAGATGAACGGTTTCGCGACCGCTCTATTCGATTTGCCGCTATGTTTACCGGCGATGACCCGGAGGCTCAAAACTACGACTCGGAATTGAAAATGATGCGGGCATCGATGATCGGTAGCCGAGGTCCGCTAATGGAATGGACCAAGCGCGATTGGATTCCGACCAATGCCAATCTGGTATACTATAACTTGCCATTCTACGATATACCCGGCATCGACACCACCACCGCCTGGATCAATGACCATCCCGAAAACGACCTGTTTGCCAAGCTGGTTAAAGGAATGAGCGATCGTATGGCTAAAGGCGACATTCCTCTGAACCTGACCTGCACCCCGCTTATTGCCAACGCCTACCTTTACACGGGCGACTCGCGTTACATCGACTGGGTAAAAGAATACGTTGGCGCCTGGGAAGAAAGAACCGAAAGGAACAACGGCATCACACCGGACAATGTGGGCCTGTCGGGTAAAATTGGCGAATATACCGGCCACTGGTGGGGCGGCTACTACGGCTGGATGTGGGTAGGTGGAGCGCCTCACATCATTCGGGCTGAACTCACCGGAGGAAAAGTGGCGACGTTGCTGACGGGCGATACCCGCTGGATGGAATTGCCTCGTAGCCAACTGGCCTTGCTTCGCAAACACGGTAAAACAGAGAACGGCCAGTTCTTAATACCCATCCGTCATAACGAAACCGGCTGGCATCGTTTCAGCAGAGAAAATCCATCCGACTATGTCCATCTTTGGTTTTCCTCCCACGACGACAGGGACTGGAACCAGATCGAGCGCCTAGCTGAGGCCCAGAAGAAAGTAAGGGGTCAAATTACTGACTCGGACTTGGAATGGGCATATTTTGTTAAAGGCCGCAACCCTGGATTTGCAGAACGTGCATTGAGCCGCGATATCAAAACCGTCATTCGGAAAGTGGAGTTCATTCAAAAGGAACACGGCGATCCGGAGACGTGGGTCGATAATAAATGGATCCTTTCAGATCCCATGATGCTTGATAATCTAATCCGACTTTCGATTGGAGGACTGCCGGTAAAAGTTCAGGGTGAAATGTTGTATTCACAAGTGCGCTACTTCGACGGTGAGCGCCGCCGTCCCGGTTTGCCACCCGACGTTGCGGCATTGGTCACACGGGTCGAAGAGGATTGGATCGAGATTGAAGTCATCAACCTCAATGCTTTGGAATCGCGACAACTCATCATCCAGGGAGGAGCGTATGGGGAGCACCATTTTCGTTCGGTTGAATTTGCGCAAGTTGCTGAGATTCAGCCGCCCGTTCGAGGCTTGAGGAATCCGAGAAATGGAATGGTGGAACCCGCTGTTTCTCAAAGTAGCCGGGAGTTGGATACTGCAGCCTTTGCTATTGATTTGGCACCGGGCTCGGGCTCGAAACTCAAGATTCAAATCGAGCGTAACACCAATCAGCCCAGCTACCATTTTCCATGGAACCGTTAATCCGTATTCCTCGAATTCGACAGAAATCCGCAATCCGCATGAAGCATGATTTGATACTTATTTTCGCTGCGTTGCTGATAAGCCCTACTCTGTTCGCGCAAATGGGTTCTCCCGGTCACGGGGAGACGCAGGCCATTGCCATTCACCCGACTAATCCGGAGGTCCTGTACGCAGGCGCCGCCAAAGGTCTCTGCAAATCTCTGGAAGGCGGAGCGGACGGTTGGCCGGTCTACGGTCTCGATACGCTTTCACCGCGAGCGATTGTCGTAAGTCAATCCAATCCCGACATACTGTACGCCGGTACTTACGAGATGGGCGTACACAAGTCCGAAAATGCTGCCATCAGTTGGAAGGCGGTAAACCAGGGAATTGCCGATCTCAGGATTCGCGCTCTGGTAATGCACCCGGGCGATAACCGTATTGTCTATGCGGGTACAGAAGGCACAGGGATATTTAAAACGAAAGATGGAGGTCAAACCTGGAAGGAAGTGAATCGCGGGGTGATAGATAAAGTCGTGCGGGCCCTCGTGATCGATCCTGGGAATCCTGACACACTCTATGCAGGCACCTGGCACGGAGTTTACAAAACAACCGATGGAGCGGAGAATTGGTCAGCCGACCCTCAGGGAATTTACGATGTCGATGTGCGTGCCTTGGCTCTTGATCCTACCGATCCCAACATTATTTATGCCGGAACGCAGCCGCGTGGCGTTTTCCGCAGTATGGATGGAGGTAAAACATGGATTGCCGGAGCCGAGACCTTAACCGAGCACATCGCATCCATCGCTATCGATCCGGCAAATCCAAGCCATGTTTATGTGGGAACTAAGGCCGGCGTATTTATAAGCAAGGACCGGGGGGATCACTTCAAATCCGCCGGACTTCGTTGGTCTAATCATGCGTGGTGTTTGGTATTTGATCCGAAAACCTCACCGCCGACCTTGTACTATGGAGGCGTTGGCGGCGTACTCAAAACCATGAACCAAGGACATTGGTGGGAAGTAACCGGTCCCAAACATCGATAAAGCATTCGGATGGCGATTAGCATGACCACTGTTCAAACCAACGCTATTAAGCATGCATGCATTGCTGGGCTAATACTTCTGTCTGTTTTTCAGTACTTTAAGGCCGGCTCATATAGCGGTGATGACTATCCAAGGAAACCGATTCGAGTGGTAGTGCCATTTCAACCAGGCGGCGGATCAGATACTTTTGTGCGAATCGTGCAAAAGGCGATCAACGACAACCAACTCATGCCGCAACCTCTGGTCGTCGTAAATAAACCCGGAGGTGGCACTTCCATTGGCAGCAGCTATGTGAAAGATGCTCGAGCTGATGGATACACGGCACTCTGTTTGCACGAAGCATTGATGGTCGCGAAATCTACAGGACAGTCACCCAATGGTCCCGACGATTATGAGGCGGTAGCTGCCACAGGGGAATATGGAGTGGTGATTCTCGTTTCGGAAAAATCTCCCTACCAATCTCTGGGTGCTCTGATGGCGGCGGCCAAGGAACAACCGGAAACGTTGAAGTTTGGCCTAAACCTGAATACCCCGTCCCATTTCTGCGCTATCATGTTGGAGAATACCTTGCCCGGCGCTCGATTTCGTTTTGTTGCAACCGGCGGTGGAGCCCATCGCCTGGCCGGAGTGATGGGAGGGCACTTGGACGTAATTATTTTATCGGTGGGGGAGTATATTCGTTTTCAACAGAATGGATTGAAGGCGATCGCTTATTTAGATGAAGAGCGTATCGTATCGATTCCGGATATCCCGACCGGGATAGAACTAGGGTTCCCTGTGTTCGGTGGTAATCTTCATTACTGGTGGTTTCCTAAGGGAACCGATCAGAAGATAGTTGATTACTTTGCCGGTGTACTGGCCAGGGTTATGGAAACCGATTACGTCCTGCAGAAAACGAAGGACTTGGAAATCCTGCCGAGGATTATCGTAGGCGATGAAATGAATACGCGCATTAAGCAGAGGATGGAGATCTTCGATTCGATAAAGCCGAAAAATCGAGTGGAACTTCCCGACTTCACGCTTTGGACTTTGGTTTCGGTCGGGCTCTTTAGTCTGATTGTATTTGGAAAACGATGGTTGAACTCGAGGGTAGAACCTCAAAAAACGGATACGCTGCGTTTACGACATGATTTAGCCTTCGGCACGATTCTAATGACCATCGTTTATGTCCTTTTAATGGGGCTTCGAATTCTGCCATTCGTATGGGCGACCATTGTTTTCATTATGGCTAGTGGCCTCTTCTTGACGCACAGCGATAAACGAAAATTTGTTTATGTATTGGAGATAGCTCTGGTTATGTCGTTTGGGCTCCATTTTGTATTCACTCAATTATTCACCATTGATTTGCCCTGAGGATTGATCATGGAAGCCTTACATATAGCATCCGCCTATCTCTTTAGTGTTCAGGGACTATTATTAGTCATTATAGGTACTGTGCTTGGTATTACGATGGGAGCGATTCCAGGTCTTACCGGAGCCATGTTAATTGCCCTGACTCTGCCGCTGACCTTTAACATGGATCCGGTAAACGCATTTATTCTTTTAATCAGCATGTATGTGGGAGCGATCAGCGGAGGCCTCATTACGGCGACCCTGTTGCGCATGCCGGGAACGCCAGCGTCCATCATGACAACCATGGATGGCTATCCCATGGCAAGGGCGGGAAAGCCGGGTCGGGCGTTAGGTTTGGGTATAACGGCATCGTTTGTCGGAGGGTGCATTTCGTGGCTGTTTTTAATCTCCTTATCGGGGCCGATAGCGCGCTACTCGACGAAGCTGGGACCTTTCGACTTCTTCGCTTTAGTACTTCTCGCATTCGTGCTCATTGCTTCGGTTGGAGGGAAATCGATCAGTCACGCATTTTTATCTGCTTCGCTCGGGGTCCTCGCCTCCTTGCCCGGAATTGATAAAGCTACCGGGAATTTGCGGCTTACCTTCGGATTTGAGGAGTTGAGCGGCGGATTAAAATTGCTGCCGGTGCTCATTGGTATGTTTGCGATTAGCCAGATAATCTCCGACCTAAGTCGTATTGATGAGAAGATTACAATCATACCGGTCAAGCGGACGCGGGATATGTTTTTCAAGCTCAAGGATTGGAAGGATCAAGCGATCAATTTGATTCGTTCTTCAGTGATAGGAACGTGGGTTGGGATCCTGCCAGGTATAGGGGCGAATATCGGATCTGTATCTGCTTACAGCGCGGCGAAGTCTATGGCCAAGCCAGCCGAACAGGCCAAGTTTGGTAAAGGTTCCGAAGTAGCCATCGTGGCTTCGGAGTCGGCAAATAACGCCACGATCGGGGGTGCGCTCATCCCCTTAATCTCCCTGGGCATACCTGGGAGCGTGATCGATGCTATATTGCTGGGTGGTTTGCTCATCCATGGCTTGCAACCAGGCCCATTGCTCTTCCAGCAGAATCCCGAAATGGTCTACACCATTATGGGAGCAATGTTCGTCTCGAATGTGTTCATGTTTTTCTTCATGATTGTGGCGGTTCGTTACTTGGCTCGCCTGGCTTCGATTCCCCGGAGTTTGCTCATGCCAGTGATTCTCGTTTTCTGCATTGTCGGATCATTCGCTCTTTCGACGCGAATGTTCGACGTGTGGACGATGATCTTTTTCGGATTGCTCGGATTCGGATTTGAAAAGACGAAAATCCCCCTGGCACCATTCGTTATCGGATTTATTTTGGCTCCGATTGCAGAAGAAAATTTGCAGATGGGATTGATGGCGTCGAATGGAAGTTTTCTGCCAATGATTCAACGTCCGATATCCTTGATTTTCGTAATTTCCTCAATCGCCTTACTTTCCATTCCGCTGTATAAAAGATATCGATACGGTTCTACTCAAAATTGATTTATGCATGCCATTACTAAGATTACGACGTCTGTGAAAGCGTTTCCCTTGAAAGAGGGAGGCGGCACTGATTCGGTGCACACCGACCCAGTGTATTCATACGCGGTAACCCATTTACATACCGACAGCAAAATTAGCGGTACCGGTATTGTTTTTACAATTGGGGCGGGGAATAGGGAGATTTGTTCTCTTATCGAAGGGTTAGCCGAATCATTGGTCGGTTGTGAAATTGAGGAATTGATGTCCCAGTTTGGAGTCGCGTTCAGGCAAATGGCAGATCACCCTCAGTACCGTTGGTTGGGCCCACACAAGGGCATGGTGCACTTGGCCTTGGCGAGCATAACGAATGCTTGTTTCGATTTGTGGGCCAAGAGCCGTGGAGTTCCGTTGTGGCGTTTGCTTCTGGATTTATCAGCTGAGCAAATCGTTAACACCTTGGATCTTGGTTATCTCGAAGAAGTGCTTACCAAAGAAGGTGCTCTCGGCATTTTGCTCGATCATGAGAATAGCCGTTCAGAGCGGGAAGAGATTCTAGAATTAGGTTACCCGGGTTACGACACCTCCATTGGTTGGTTTAACTACTCGGATGAGCAGGTAAGAGAAAACGTCAAGAAGGCGGTCGCCGCTGGCTTTACGGCTATGAAGTTGAAGGTAGGTTCGCCCGAGACGGAACGTGATATTCGCCGGGCTTATTTGGTGAGGGAAGGAGCAGGCGCCGATGCAAAAGTGATGCTCGATGTGAATCAAAGTTGGACCCTGCCCAAGGCTATTTCGACCTCGAAAGCTTTAAGTGATATGTCGCCCTACTGGATTGAAGAGCCCACTCAACCGGATGACGTTTTTGCTCACCAAACCTTGGCCCGAGAAATTGCGCCCATAGATATCGCCTTGGGAGAACATGTTTCGAATCGCGTGCTCTTTAAAAACTTCATGCAGGCGGAGGCCGTTAAATTTGTTCAGGTCGACTGCACTCGAGTCGGCGGAATAAGCGAGTTTATCACGGTAAGTCTATTGGCCCGAAAGTTCGGTTTGCCCGTTGTGCCACATGTGGGTGATATGGGGCAGATTCATCAACATCTGGTTTTGTTTAATCACATCGCTATGGGACACGAAGCCCTCTTCCTCGAACATATTCCTCATCTCAGAGAATACTTTTTGCATCCATCAGTCGTAAATGGTGGAATATATGAAACTCCCCAAGAACCCGGAACCAGCTCTGACTTCGTTTGACGATGGAGCCCCCGACAGTTCGAACCTTTAACTAAAACAACTTAATGACCATGAACACAAAGATAGATATCCGATTATTAATTCCTTTATTGTGCCTTCTTGTGTTAAATTCGATCACTTCGGCAATGCCGCTCAATATGAGTCGGGAGAGCATGATTCGTTTTACTCCTGAATGGAAAGGCGAGCGATTCGAAAATGGCCGGCCCAAAGTTTCCGACAGTATCATTGAGCGGATGAAAGCCGTCGATATCGAAGCCGCTTGGGTCGTGCTGAGAAATGAAGGCTACGACTACCAATTTGAAGAAGGCTGGGAACATGTTCATCCCGGTGAAATACTGGTTGGTCGCGCGATGACGGTGCAGTACATGCCGCTCAGAAAAGTTGCCAATGATGTTATTAATGAGATGGGTGAGGCAGATGGTCGAATTGGAGCTCAGGTCTCGTGGCCCATCGACATGTTGGTTCAGGGCGATGTCTACGTGGCGGATGTTTATAAACGGTTGGAAGGTGGCCCCATCATAGGCGCCAGCCTGGGAACGACAATTTATGCTAAGTCGGGTAATGGAGTATTGTTCAATGGAGTCTCCCGTGATTTGGAGCAGCTTGAACGCATCGAGGGATTCAATGGCTTTGTGCGCGGTTGGAATCCGGGGTTCTACTGGGCGTCTATGATCACTGGGATCAATGTGCCTATCAATATTGGCAATGTGACCGTTATGCCTGGCGATGTAATCTTGGGCAAACGTGAAGGGGTGATTGTTGTTCCTGCGCATTTGGCGGAAAAAGTGGTCAAAACCGCTGAACTCATTCGACTTCGAGATGCATTCGGATTCGAGCGTCTTAAAGCGGGCGTCTATACGTCTGGGCAGATTGACGATCGCTGGACCGACGAAATTGAGAAGGACTTTTCGCAATGGCTTGAGAGCCATATTGATGAACTCCCGGTACCCAAGGAACAGATACAGGAATTGCTTAAAGAGCGTACGTGGTAGACGTCGGCCCGAAATTCGAATTCAGCCCCTCAAAGGTTCACCCCTTGAGGATTTCCTCTTTTCGCTTTTGGTCTGCTACGGGAGCGCATCCTGTTGATTTCTCCTATCGAGTCCATCGGTACGGTGGTTTGCTTCGCCATCTACGCTCCGCTCCGTCATTCTGCTAGAACGAGCAGTGCAACGATACATTACTACGGCGTCGCAAAGCGTATGAGCAGTATCGAGATTAATTCGGTAGTTGAGCTGGTTTATGGCCAAGAAGCTGTCAAAAATATTCCAATGTTGGAAAACTTTTTGTCAGCTTGCGCCCAATTATTGTTTACCTGCTTTTGTCGGAAATCTGGCGCGTAATCGCGCTAAAGCCTCAGCGAGAGCGGCGAGCGCTGAGCGATACTTTCATAACATAAGAGTAACGAAGCGAGGACGTGAATTGTCCCTCTCTCGTGCACGCTCGGACCTCCGGTCTCCAAGTCCTGGCTTGCGTCTGACTGTCAGACTCTATGCAATTGAGACCAATGTATTCGCTCGCTCGATCCCTGTTGCTCCTAGCCTTGATCTCGCCGATTTCGGCGGCGGACAAACCTAATGTAGTGATAATTCTTACTGACGATATGGGCTGGAGGGATGTCAGCTATCACGGAGCTGAATTCCCGACTCCTAATATCGACCGGATTGCGAAGGAAGGTGTCGAGCTCGACCGTTACTACGTCACGGCGATTTGCACTCCTACCAGAGCAGGTCTGATGACAGGACGTTATCCGCTGCGTTTCGGGCTTCAACGTGTCACGGTTAAGACTTGGGGAACACGAGCGATTCCCGACGATGAGGTACTAATTCCTGCCTCCCTTGAAAGGGCAGGCTATGAAACGCGGGCGATCACGGGCAAGTGGCACCTGGGTTGGCAGCGCCGTTCCAATCATCCTTTGAGCAAGGGCTTTGCTTCCTTTCTTGGGCATTCTGGCGGAGCGATTGGGTTCTTCAATCACTCAACGCAAGGGCTCCATGACTGGCACAAAAACTGGGAGCTCAACTACGAATCCGGCTACAGCACAGAATTGATTGGCGCAGAAGCGGTCCGGATTATCGAAGAGGCCAAAGGGGATCCTTCTCCCTTCTTTCTCTATGTGGCGTTCAACGCTATCCACACGCCGAACGATTATTTGCAGAAACACTATGATCTTTTTCCCGAAATAAAGAATACTCGCCGTCGCGAAAAGGCGGCCATGATGACCTCACTCGACGAGCAGGTTG
>JAJFLS010000259.1 GCA_021772595.1 Opitutales bacterium | reverse complement strand
CGATCGGTTCGCTGGCCCTCTGGTAGCGGCTATCGCTGGAAATCCGGAATCGGTTATCGGAATGATTATCGACCGCGGCGTGCACCACGAACATTCCGAACGTCAGAAAATCTCCCGCTTGGAACTCGGTCGTCAGCCAGCGGCCGCCGAACATGTCGCGAACCCTTGGCGGATCGTGCGACAACGTTCCCGTGAAGGTCCATTTCCCGTTTTCCGCATTCGCCTTTTCCCTCGGCTTATTCTCGCAATACGCGTCGACATCGCGATGAGCGTAATTCTTCAGCAAGTCCATCCGCTTGTGCGATCCTTCCAAGATCATCAGCCCGCCCAATCTGAAAGGAATGTCGCCGTAAGGAAGCCAGCAGGTCATGTGCTGGTCCGTACCGCGCCCCATATAGGGAAGGTCGCTATGAGGGTTCGTGCCCTTTCCCGGACCCATCGCCCGCAGCCAGGTAAAATCGTAATGTCGGATCGGCTCGTCGTAAAACTTGCGATAGAATTCGACCAGTCTTCCCGAATAGAGTAGCTTCTGAACCTCCTCGCTTCTGGCGGCAACCTCCGGCATAAACTCCAATTCCGCGCCCGGCCGGCACACCGCTTCGGACTCCGAGTGATTCGGATCGAGCAAATCTTCTTCGGCCATCCGCGAAAGGATACTCGCCCGCGCTCCCAAGACCTGATCGCGGTCCAGGTAGCCCTTCATATACAGGTAGCCGTCCTCTTCGAGACGCCGACGCAGTTCAGGCATATCGTCCGCCGCATCGGCGGAACTTCTCAATTCGCCGACTTTGCCCTCAGCCATGTCGAGATCATGGTCATAGGAACGGAGGGGCGGGATACTGGTTAGAGTGCTCATAAATATCAGAAAAGTTATCTGTTCCGCCCACTATACAGAAATCGCTCGCTTCACAAAATGGTTGAAATGGGAATTCGCATGTACATTTTGGGAAAAATGCCGTTTTCATCAACCTTTCGCAACTCGTCTTGGCTAAAAACTCCGATTCATACTGAATTTGGAAGCCTTTCATTAGCTGGCGAATTGGAGGATAGTCCGCCGATCGATTTCCAATCAATGCGTATTTTGGGAAAATACGCCCTCGTTCTGATCCAACACGGAACCGGCGTATTCGCGGATGCGAACGGCACCGAGCGACCCTTCAATCCGGGCGACGTTCTCCTCGTTTTTCCAGAAATTCCCCACGCCTATGGGCCCGTTCGCGGCAGTTCTTGGCAGCATGCGTACGTCGTTTTCGAAGGGCCTCAATTCGACCTTCTTCGCGCGTCCGAAGTGCTCGACCCAGCCAACCCAATTTGGCACCTCGAGCCGCTCGACTATTGGCGGCGGCGGCTGGAAGAGATTTTCCAGGCGGCGCCTCGACACAGCAAGACCGCCGCGATCCGCAAGCTCGGCCAATTCAATTTTCTGCTGACCGACATGGCCGCCACAAACGCCGAAGCCCATCAACACCCAATGGATGATTGGCTGGAAGAGAGCATGCAACTGCTCTCCGGGATTTCCGAAGACGGTTGGCCCACGCCGCAGACGATCGCTCAACGAGTGGGCCTTAGCTACGAGAGCTTCAGAAAGCGATTCGTCAAGCAAACAGGCGAAGCGCCAGCGAAATTCCAGAAACGCCGACGCATCGAGCACGCCTGCGCCGCCATCTACCAGAA
Organism: Opitutales bacterium; assembly: GCA_021772595.1. GTDB lineage: Bacteria > Verrucomicrobiota > Verrucomicrobiia > Opitutales > Opitutaceae > Pelagisphaera. The sequence goes on along the minus strand of JAJFLS010000259.1, from coordinate 1,596 downwards.
CTCCCACACATTCAAGGAACTGGCCGACGAGTTCGGTTTCTGCGACGTCTTCCACTTCTCCAAAGCCTTCCGCCAAATCGTCGGCGACACACCTTCCGCATTTCGAAAAAAGGCGCGAGGCGAGTAGGTGACCATGGTAGGGCTGACTATCCTTAGTCAGCCGTTAAGACCTGAGGCTGCTGCTTAGAGATAAGTAGCCCTACCATCTAACACCCGCGTATCCAATTCCCATTACACGAGCAGTCTTGCTTTACAATCCCCGTTCCTCCACTCTCGCGTCCAACTCCATTTCAACGCTTTTTCAACTTCACCCCAAATGCCGCAAAAGAAACTCTCGCCGAAACCTCAACTCAAACTCTGCGCCGCGCAGTGGACCTTGACCAATCAGCCAACCGCTAAAAACGAATGGTCGATCGACCGCAAATTTCGAGCCGTTAAAGAGGCCGGATTCGTCGGCATCAGTGCCGGAGCCAGTCCAGAGGTCGCGGAGGCCTGCGCGAAACACGACCTGGAACACATCGGCATGATCGATATCGGTAGCGTCGCTGAAGTCGAATCGAAGCTCGGCCGTTTCAAGGAGACGACCGCGACTCACGTCAACATACAGCTTTGTGATCACGACACGCCGATCCCGAAAGCCGTGACCATCGCGAGAAAAGCGATTCAATACGCAGAGTCCCTCAAACTCAAACCCGCCATCGAATGGCATCGCGACACCTGCACCGAAACCCCCGAAAAAGGCCTCGCATTGGCCAACCAATACGAACGCCGCTACGGCAAAAAGATGCGTGTGAATTTCGACTACTCGCACCCCGCTATCATCAAGCACCTCGCTCCAGAGAATTTTTGGAGCCGCCTCGCCGAATACCGAATCGACTTATTCAAGAGCAGCGAAATAATTCACTTCCGCACCTTCACCGGCTCGCATTGCCAAACACCCGTCACCAACGGACGCGGCAAGCTCGACCTCGATTTCATCGCCTGGCGCGACCACTTTATCTGGCCAGCGTTGGCGACTTGGCTCAAAGCCGCTCGACTAGGCAAGACGCTTTGGGCCGTCGTCGAACTCGGACCCAAAGGATCTGGATACGCCCTCGACTGTTTCCCCAACGTCTGGAAAGACGCCATCGTCGCCCGCGACGAAATCGAGAAGGTCTGGAAATCCCTATTGCGGAAACGGTAGCTGCCGAGCAAATCGGGATTCAACGCCGCATTCGCGACGTAGCTACGCGAGGAACTCGCGTGGGAACTGCAATCATCTTCGCAGAGAACCCTTCAACCGACGCGCATATTCAATCAACGATTGTCTTCCGACCGCGTATATTCCTCGAACGTAGGCTCCGCTCCAGCCATCTTAAGAAACAGGTCGAGCGGAACGATTTCGAAGGCCGGTCCAAGACCATCGAAAATCGCCTTCACTTTCGTTATATCGCTCCACTGCCTAACGTGCATCAATAGAAAATAAGGACGCGTGTCGTTGATGGCCGCCAGTTCGACGAGATCCGCGTGAACCAGTTCCGCTGGTCGATCTGGCGACATGTAGTAGTCGTACGAAAGCATCGGCCGGCCATCGCGATTGGTGAACGTAAAGGCCGG
>JAJFLS010000258.1 GCA_021772595.1 Opitutales bacterium | reverse complement strand
CGATATTAGGATTGGGCTCCTGGTTCGACAGGTGCGTGTTCATGTCTACCCAAAGATCCAAGGACGAGTTGTTACTCCCCGATCCGATATCGAACGGAAGCCTTGCTAAGTTCTCATAAGTTTGGGAATCATACGCCAACTCGATGCCCGCCTTGCCTTTTAGAAACGTCTGCTCAAGGACGACGTTGGTGGCGTCAAAATCGGATTCGACGAAATTCAAGGTTCCGGCAAGCGATAGATTGCGGTTATCGAAAATCCGCGTGTCGTTAAGCGTCCTGGCGGTAAATCCCGGATATAAACCCCTGATAATCGGCGAACGGGAACCGATCGTATCGTAGCGCGCTAGAAAGCCGGGATCGCGACCATTGACCCAAACAACGCGACCTATGGAACCTGCAATGCTAGAATCACTAGCCAAGCCAATAGAAGGAGTTTGCGCGTCCACGTTGCGGTAGACCAAGGGCATTTGAATCGTGACATAGTCTCCAACCGGCGCGGGAACTCGATTAAAATCTGCTCCCCACTGCGTATCCACAGTTAACTTCGGGGACCAACTTCCGTCATCCCAATACGCAGGCAACGTACTGCCGGTAATGGACTCTATGGAACTGCGACTGGGAAGAGAAAACCAGTTTGAGATTCCTTCTGCCGGTGGAATTAGGCTCGGAGGAATGCCTTTGGTTGTTCCATCCTCGTAATTGCCTCGAATCACTGTCCTATCGAGAAATTCGGAGGCTTCGTTTTTGGAAAGAACACCTTCGAACGCAAAATAATAGCGCTCGTCCTCTTCATATGTGGGACGCTGCTGGTATTCAGTGTCTTCGTTCAATAATGAAAGCCGAACCGCCAGGCGGTCTTCCAAGAGCACCTTGTTATAATCGAACGTGACGCGATGTGAACCCCGCTCTCCAATCCGGACGCCTAGTTCCCCAAAATCTCGACCGAGCGAAGCGCCATTGATCGAATTGTTTATCACTCCGCCCGGTTCTCCAATTCCAAATAGTAAGGAATTAGGCCCGCGATTGATCGTAACCCGATCGCTGTTGTAATTGTCGAAGGGGATATCGGTCAGGAAATATCCACGGGTCAGTGAGGCCTTCGCCAAGCCCCGCACACGCTGGGAATTCTGGGGCGCTCGCTGCTGTTCAGATGGATTCGGTCGTCCTCCAGAAAAGGCCGGATCGGCAAAATTCCCTTGAACTCCACTGACTTCGGTATTGGGGGCATACGCAAGTATGGTCGCGGCATCCGTTGCTCCGGTATCATCGAATATTTCGTCCGTAATAATCGATACGGCCGATCCAACATCGCGAAGATTCGTTTTAAGGCGAGTACCCGCCAGAGTTGTTGTCGCGCGATAGCCTTCATTGTCGCCAGCAGCTACACTGAACGGACTGAGTTCATAGAGTTCTTCACCGTTTTCCTGTGCCTGTCCGGCAACAAGCGGCAAAAAAATTGCCGCGAAATAAATACTGAATCTGAGTATGATGTTTCGTTTCATGGGATTGGTTTTAGAATAGACGTAGCTTTTTGACCGCATCCGCTAAGAGGGTGATCTTTCTCGAAGCGTACGCCCTTCGAATATCAGAAAGTACGCATCGGTTAAAAAGGCATTTGGACCTGAAACAGTTCAGAAACCTAATTAAGCCCTAAATGAAATTATCGGCAGCTATCCAAGGTAGGGCTACGGCATCCAGGCACGCTAGGCCCTAACCGACTCAGAGCGCTTGCCTTCGTTCACAGAATACCCATTCTCATCCGAATCCCCATGAAAAGATCAATGCTCAAAATCGCCGTCATCACCCTAAGCCTCATCGTCTCCAGCAGCGCCTTGAACGCGGTTGAGCCGGTTACTCAAGACATGCAGAAGGCAGCAAACGCCTTTCTCGGATCCCTCACTAAGGAGCTCAAAGCGAGAGCTACGTTTCCAATGGAAGACGAAGGCGAGCGCACGAATTGGCATTTCGTTCCGATTACCGGGGAACGCAAAGGGGTTGACTTGAAAGATCTCACTGACGCGCAAGAGGCTAAACTAGCCGACCTGCTAGCAGCCAGTCTCAGCGCCATCGGACAGGCGAAAGTGAAGGAGATCCAGGGACTCGAAGCGGTCCTTCTCATGCTGGAAAACTCCGACCACCGTGATCCCGAACTCTACTATACCTCCATCTTCGGAAAACCTTCTTCGGAAGGCGCCTGGGGTTGGCGTTTCGAAGGACACCATCTCTCTCTCAACTTTACCGTCGTCGAAGGGAAGCTCCTATCGACCACGCCAAACTTCTGGGGAGCGAACCCTGCCAACGTTCTCTCAGGACCAAAGAAAGGGTTGCGAGCCCTCAAAGACGAGGAAGACCTAGGCCGCAAACTCCTGAAGTCATTGAGCGCCGACCAGCGCAAGCAAGCGATCGTCGCCGACAAGGCGCCGAAAGACATTTATTCCAGCGACGATCCGAAAGTGTACCCAATTAGTTCTTACGGCGTCAAAGCCTCGGACCTATCATCGAAGCAAGTCGCGGGCCTCGAGAAACTCATCGACGTTTATTTGCAAAACATGCCCGCCGAAGTCGCCAAAGACCGATGGGAAAAGCTCAAAGACGAGGGAATCGAAAACGTATCCTTCTCGTGGGCCGGCGGCACTGAAGTCGGCGACGCACATTACTATCGAATCCAAGGCCCGACGTTTTTAATTGAATACGACAACATCCAAAACGGGGCCAACCACATCCACGCCGCCTGGCGCGACTTCAACGGCGACTTCGGCCGCGACATCCTCTGGGAACACCACAACCATAGCCACTAGAGGCAACTCTTCTGGATAAGCATTCTTGTCCAAAGATAATTGTATTCGATTGGTAGGGAGGACTGGCCGCGCGCTGCCGAAGCCTTCGGCGAAGGAGCGCTCAGTCCTATTGGAGACTGTTCAAATAGGTGCTGATTGTTATCAACATTCTGGATTCTAAGGTACGGCTGATCCCGCTGAGCGGGATCAGCCGTATTTGCTTTAATCCTAAACCGGCTGCTTAGGGATAAGCAGCCCTACCATCTGCGATTCTCGACCTATTTAACGGTCTCTCAATAACTATTTAATGGGTGGAAATACATTCGGGGCGGCGCCCGAAGGCTACCTATTTCAAGGGAATTTCAGGGTAGTGAACGGGCGCCGTCCCGTTCCAACGATTCGCCTAATCAACTTATTAAACAGTCCTCTTAAAATCTGGTGAAGATAAAGGACCGACATGTCCTTCGAAGTCTTGGCGAAGTCGGAGCTAGCTCTCCCTACCCGATTCGCTGAAAAGGGACGCTCAGGCAGCGCAAAAGGCAATCAAGTCCGCTAATTGATGTCATCGCAGGCTCCAGCCTGCAAAAAGGCCCCTGTCTATAGCGACAGGGGCCGGAGGTAACTAGAATACAAACTAGAGGAAGTCAGTCCTAGAAGCTAATCGTGTTGGTGATGGTAACTTCGCCTGGATTAGGATTGCGATATACTGCCACGAATCCGTCAGGATTTATCGTGACCGGAATCGGATCGTCGTCGCCGAAGGCGTTGCGAATATTTAGCTGGATCTTCCAGGTTTTGTCGCCCGCAAGCTGGCGTGTGTAGCTGGCCATCAGATCTCCATTGATTTCGGCTGGACCGAAGAAGGCGCCTTCCAAATCGGGAATCAAAATGCCATCAGGCCTGATGAGCGGGTAACCGACGGCCGCCTTGCTTTGATAGCGAACCGATCCGCCTACGCTCAATCCATTGAGGAATGACTCCTCCTTGAAATCGTAGCGAGTGGTGGCATTGATGCGCCACTCGCGTTGCTCCAAGGAGAGCGTTCCATCTCTTGCCAGTCTGGAGTTCATGGTCTCCAAGACACCCGCATAACGCGAGCCGAAGGTAGACGGATCGCCAATGATGGGCGAATCGTTCATATCCCACATGCTCATTCCATTCACCATGGTATTGCGAATGTTCTGCTCTATTTCGCGAATGGTGTGCTGGAGCACAGGCATCGAATTGCTGTTGATCGTTTCCGTCTTGGAAACATTCGCCGAAATGGTCCAGTTGTCGGTGAAACGTCCCACCATCTCCACTTCGAATCCCTCGGCGACAATGTCGCGAGTTGAGCTTAGACCTTCGATCGGATCGCTGGTTTGTACGCCATTCTCGATACGGTTGTTGACGAGGCTACGAGTCGGCTCTGGAACCCAGCTGTTGAAGGTATCGAACGCGTCCTGATAGGAGCTGAACGCGCCAGACCATTCGTCTCCGCCAAAGGTGTTGGCGGTTTCGATCGGCACGTCGGCAGTAAGCCCGTCGTTCCACCATCTCGTCCATGTCTGCATGAGACCAATCGACGAGTTAATGAAGCCGAGATTGGCTGCGCCTGCTGTCGTCTCGAACCAATTGACTTTAATCGACAGATCGCGATCGAGCAATTCAACTGTGAGACCATACTCCTTGGTTTCGCCATTTGGAGGCCCGATTACCTGTCCCGTTACATCACGCCGCACCGAAGAAACCGACGCGTTTTGCGACTCGTTGTAATGGAAGCTCAAATCGGAGTTGAACGGCAGCTCGAAGAGCTTGTCCTCAGAGAAGTGATACACCGCGCTGAAGGTGCGCGTTTGCGTCGCTTCAGGAGCCGGGTCTCCAGGAGCCAATGCCGGCTTCAAGACAAGATTGCCTTCTCCATCCCACTCGCCAGAGTCCAGCCGGCCGTTGGCCAGACGATCCCACTGGTCGCGGTCGTCTTCGCGCCAGCCGTACAAGGTCACAAGATCGCCGCCTAAGAAGCTGCTCTGCATGCTGGCCACCTTCGATTCGGTGATGGCCCGGCCAATGTCGCCCGAAGTCAGAACGTTCAAGACCTGGAAGTCGTCGCGCTCGATCTCGTAGCTATTCGGATCCCAGTAGATGAAGCGGTAGTTATCGCCCTCCTGGGGAATTCCGACATTTATCGTGTCGGTCAACTGCACGTCGTCCAATCCAATAGACGGGCCAATAAGCGAATCTCCTAAGTGGACGACCGATCGGACATTGCGGCGAAACGCGGCCAGATTGCCGTTGAGTACTCTCTGGATCTCCACCGTTTGGCTATCCCACTTGGGAGTAACGCTCCGGCTGATATCGTCTCTCTGATGCTCGCTGTAGAAGCCGGTGACGGTATGCTTGCCAAGCCAATTGCCAAGACTATCCCCTACATCTGAGAAATCCATAGTGTAGAATCCCGTAGCGCGGAAAGCGGAGTTATCGACTTCCTGATTGGTGAACGAACCCAGCGAGTTCTCCTTGACCCAGAACCTTCCTAGATTCGGATTGGGCTGGTCCTCCCCAATGAACTCATTGATGTCAATCGTCAGTTCGGGATCCGAAAACGGAGTTCTCCGGTGCGTATCGTAGGTCTGCTCGTCGAAGACTATTTCAAGACCAGCTCTGTCGCCGAAGAGGGACTGCTCGAGGGCTACGTTGTAGGCAGTGAAATCTTCGACCACCAGATGCGTGTTTCCTGAGAGCAGGCGATTGGCGTTATCCCATATTCCCGAGGCGGGATCAATGCGGGGATCTGTGAAGCCCGCTCCTGGGTTGAAGTAGCTAGAATTGTACAGTTCGCGTCTGCCATAGACAGGGTTACTCTTCCAGAAGAAGCGCGACTCCACTCCATTGATATCCGAATCGGAACCCCCCAAGCCCACATTGGGAACCTGCGCATTCGGATCCGTGTACCATAGCCCGAGCTGGATGAAGTACGGGATGCCAGGAGCGGCATCGATCTTATTCAAGGAGGTCGCTCTGTTTGGGAATTTATCGCCGTCGAGGTAATTGATCGTGTACTTTGGTACGAAGCGATCTTCCAGTACCCAGTCTTCGAACTCGGTGTCGTACTGACCGGATACGATCGGATTGCCGTCCTTGTCTTGCAGTCGCGGAGCATTGAACCACGGAGTGATTCCGTCTACCGGCGGAGTGATGCTAGGACGATTGCTTCTGATTTCGCCCGACTCTACATTGCCGCGCAAAACAGTGCTGCCTAGGAAGCCATCGCTTCCCTCGAACAAAACAGCATTGAAAGCCGCGAACAAGCGCTCGTCATCCTCGTAGGCAGGATCCTGCTTGAAATTCCGATCTTCCCTAAGAGCCGCCACGCGGATTCCAAAGCGTCCTTCGATGATGCTCTTGTTGTAGTCGATGCTCACGCGACTCGAGTGGCGCTCACCCAGGCGGAATTGAATCTGGCCGAAGTCTCTGCTCGAAGAGGCTCTAAGCACCGAATTATCAATTACACCTCCTGGATTGCCCAATCCGAAAAGCAGCGAGTTGGGCCCACGGTTAATGGTCGCGCGCTCTACGTTGTAGGAATCGAACGGGATGTCCGTCAGGAAGTAGTTGCGCGTCAGCACGGCGCTGCCCAAACCGCGGACGCGTTGGCGACCTTGAGGGCGAATACGCACGTTAGTCTGATTGCCACCGCCAGCGTAGTTGCCTTGTTCGCCGCCAACTTCCGTGCTCAGACCGTAGGAAAGAGCGGTGGCCGCATCGGTCGCTCCGGTGTCGTCGAAGACCTCTCTCGTCATTACGGAGATAGCCGAGCCGACATCGCGCAGGTCGGTTTTCAAGCGCGTGCCAGCCAACGTGGAAGTCGAACGGTAGCCGTCGTCTCCGGATGCATCAACTGAGAACGGCGACAGAACGAAGACTTCGTCTTCGATATCGGAATTATCCTCCTGGGCGGACAATTCCGAAGTCCCGCTAGCTAATGCCAGCGAAAGCAGACCTTTAAAAAGGCCCCCTATATTTCGTGATTTTTTGTTCATTTGGTTCGTTTTTACGGATTTAGTTTTTTCGTTTAGGTACTTACTTGTTTCCGCAGCATCACTCGTATTATTGGGTATCAAAATCGGGTTGGGCGTCTCGGAGCGCGTCACAGCAAACGCGCCGGTTTCATCGTCCTGCACGAACGATAGCGAAGTCTCTTTCACCATGAGCGCCAAAGCGACGCTCGGTATCATTTCGCCAACTACCTCGTTGGTCCGCACGCCATCAATGCTTTGTGGATTGTATACAGTCCACAGTATTTTATATAATATACGCAAAATAGATCGAATTAAGAAATTTCGTTTATGAGAGGGTTCAAAATACAGGAACCACAACTTCGGAGTTACCGATAAATGAATTTCACTCGATCGTATGCACTTATAATGGTGCACGAGCTAACAGGCAGATGCGACAGGAAAGGTCAACCTGAAACGCTATTATTTATAGTATTTGAACTGTGCTTTCTTGTGAGGGCAGGTTTATCCCTGCGAGTCTATTCTATCGCGGGGTAAACACGCTCCTGCACTAACCATTGCACAGACTCTAAGAGGCTCTAATTCGCCACGCGCAAGACTATTTCCCTTCCCCCGTCACTCGGGACGCATTCCGAAACTGGGTTCCATTAGACGAACAAAACCCTCTATATTATCCGAGCGGAACGAACTACTCAGTCGGATCGATTCGAGAGCAGAATCGCCCACCACTATTCGCACGGGATTGATACGATTTGACTAAGCGGAGCAGCGTCGAAATCGAGCATTCGCAGCTGCCATATAAGTAACGATGACGCCCACGAGCTCTCCAGCCGGCCGCACGTTGAAAACCGTGCCGATCGCGTGAACACTAATGCCTGACTCGTTTCCTAAAGACGACTATCAAAAAAGAACGCCGTCTCCGCGCTTATAATTAGATCTATCCAAACACGTCCCTTCTCAAATCGCGGATACACATGAGTCCTTCCCAATCCGAACCTCGCAACTTGCGGGGACCGTCCCGGCGCTTCGCGCCGAAGCGATCCCGATGGCTCTCGAAATACCCCTGGACGAATTCCTTCGATCCTAGCACCGCCCCATCCGAGAAGTAGCGAACCCGGCACCGCAGCGCTTCGTTCCGCGAAACGCGCCCGCCCTGATTCAGGATTTCACGAGTTTTCTCAGCATCCACGCCCGTATTCGTTTTCGCAGCGTCTCGGACATAGCCTTTACCAAATACAATAACCCTATACCGTTCGATCGATCGCCCCCAGGAACTGCGAGACCCCATCAAGCGAGCAATTCCCCGCCTGGCCATCTTCGATCCGCCCATAGCCTCCCCGTAACCGCAATACCGATACTCCACTGGATCCGAGACGATGCCCGCCCGTACTGGATTCAAATCGATATAGGCCGCGATCGTCATCAACGCGAACGGGTCGTCCTGCACTAGCACGCTCTTGAACCGCTCGCCCCAAAGTGTGCCCGATCGACGATGCGACCGGTTGTACCAAATCGAGAAACGCTGCTTCAGCTCCTTCATAAACAAGGAGACATCCCCCATTCGAGATAGCAGATTCGCGCGGAAATTCCGGCGAACATCGCCTCCCAACTCCAAATGGGAGCGGAAAAAGTCAACCTTATCACCAGAATAGATGCATCCGACCCGTCGCATAAGTTCCTTATCGGAAATCTCCTTAACGTCATCTTCATGCGGAGTCCTCACCAAAACATGGAAGTGATTGCTCATGATACAGTAGGTCAACACCTCAACCCCGCAGAATGCTGACACCTTCCAGATCTGCTTGCGCAAGACCTCCTTCTCTCGATCGCCCTCCAAAAAGAAATCCCCACCGACGATCCTCGTCATGCAATGGTAAACCGAGCTCTCCCCAGCCATCTTGATCCGCGTCTGCCTCACCGAAACCGAAGCTAAATCATTCGAATGAGCAGTCAAGCGCAATTATTTATAATTAGCCTGTCCCTATTTATACTCCCCCGAAAGGTCCCTGACAGACCTTTATCTATAGTATAATAGTAGAGCGTATCAGGGTACAGATTAGTAAGCGTTATCACCGCTGTATTATCATTCTCCAACACCGTATCCACATAATCGGACACCATCATTTGCTTGAATCGCTCCGTGCCATACCGCACCGAGACTTCTCCCGGAATATTGGTGCGGACCCAAACGCTCATCGTCGTGGGCCCCGGCCTACCGAGTACCGGCCCATGCGTAACCTTAAAATCCGTATACGAGAATTCGGAGAAGGAAATCGAAGGACCAACGCCAAAAAGGACAACTAGATAGAACATTCCTTTAGAGTTCCTTAGAGACTGTCCAATAAGTCGGTATATGCGTCCTTTTTCGCTTTTGGCTGCGTTGCGGCCAAGGGCCAAGGCCCTCCGGGCATTGGCGCCTCGCCGACGCCTTGCCAAAAGCGAAAAATGCCTGCTGCGACACGCATTCCGACTTATTGGACAGTCTCTTAAGAAGAACCCGCTGCCAAAAGCCTGCAAACCTTGTGAAAAGGCCCTGAGCAGAATCCTAAAATTTACTAATTTTGAGATGAACGACATGATGTCTTATGTTTACTCATACCAGTCAGGATCGCCGACTTCGATCTCGGCTTCATCTGGCACCTCTAGAATGCAGCCAGCTTCCGTCAATTTGCCCTGAAGTTCGGAAATGGAAATATCCCTGGTTCCCTCGCCGGCATGCACGGCGAGAGCGGCGGCCGTGCCCGCTGCTTGGCCCATGCCCATGGCAGTGGCGGTGACGCGGCTGGAGGCCAGGGCCTCGGAAGTGGCGGAGTGGCAGCGACCAGCTACCAGCAAATTCTCTAAGCCCTGAGGTAGCAGGGTGCGGTAAGGAATTGAGTAAGGTGGCGTCCAGGGGATGTCGTGATATCCCGACTTGTCGGCCGGATGGCGGTCCAGGCGCCAGGCGCCCAAGACGACGTTATCGTCCTGGCCTCTTCCCTCTCGCACGTCCTCGCCGGTTAGGACGTAATCACCGACAATGCGTCGTGATTCACGGGCGCCTGCCGTCGGGCCGCTGGTGATAAAGTAAGCCTCCTTGAATGCGTCGAGATGCTCCTTCCACAATTCGAACATCTTCCACGCATCAGCTCGTCCACGAATTTCGGCTTCTGTCCAGTCCTCGGGCACCGTATTGTCGCCAGGATAGCGGGTAGCGTTGAAGTAGATATCGCGACCCGAAAAGGTCGCGGGATAGGGCCCGGCGTAGAGCCCCAATTCGCCACGTTGGTGAGCTTCTTGAAGGACGCGGGCACAGTCACGGCGCAGCTTAAAACTGGGTTCTACATAGGCGATGCGAAAGTGCAGGCTCATCGGCTGGAGGGATTCGGCTTTTTCGAAGGGAGCACCTGCCCAGGCAGCAACATCGCCGTCACCGGTGCAGTCGATCGCGATCTGAGGTTCTATGGCCACGAGGCCAGCCTTGTTACTGGCGATTACACTCTGGACACGGCCATCTTTGGCGACGACATCGGCGACCTGAGTGTGATAGAGTACTTCGACGCCAGCCTCTTTGAGAATCTGGTCAGCGGCGATTTTGAAACGCTCTGGATCGCAACGCGGAATGACGCGCTCGGGGTGCATCTCGACAAAGTTGAGATCCCCATTAACATTGTAGCGGAGCTTCGGCCCCTGTCCTGGTTTGACAACCCCCATGCGCTCGAGCATCTCGAAGACGATGCCGCCGACCACGGGCGTGCCGCTGCGCTCGTCGACGAAGCCGTCGAAGGCCGAGCCGATGATGGCAGTAAAAAAGCCACCGGCAAATCCCATTCGATCTATCAACATCGTTTTGGCCCCACTTCGGGCCGCTGCTACCGCTGCGCCAATACCGGCTAGGCCGCCGCCGCAAACCAGGACATCGGGGCGGGATACGACGGGTAGTGTTTTCGAATAATTAAGCATGGTTGCCTCTCTTTGGATTGTAGTCATTTTATCAGTCAATTAATTCGTCCGCCGAGATTTATCAGACCGACGCAGAAATACATAAAGGGTACCTCCTATCGCAATTAGAACGATTGAAACCGAAGCCAGAATCCCAGCTTCCTGCCGATAGAATATAGCGAGTAACCCCATCAATAATGCGATTGCACCCAATGATATCGCCACCATCTTACCCGGCATTGTATTGATTTCCATAACGGGCTGTTCGTGAAATGCGCGTTTCGCATTTTGGGCTCTTACCCAACCAGGATTCTCGTTTTTTCCGAGTAGCTCGAACGCGATAAGTATCAAGAAGGGTGTTACAATTGCGGCAAGCATACCAGAAACTCTACCGTTCTCCTCGATCCAGGCGACGATAGGCTGGAGAAATTCGACGTTTGTGAGAAAGCCGTCCCCGGCCAAAGCGAACTTAACCACCCAACCAGCAATAAACCCGACAATAGTGGTCACCCAAAGGGCACCTACGCCTATTTTCTTGGAGAACAATCCCCAAACGAATGGCAGAAAAAGCGGTACGTACAACAAGGTATTGATATCGATGGTAAACCTTGTATAGCCGTATTTTGGGACAAGCAGCGCCCCGGCCACCACGACCAATCCCAACAGTACCGTTATAATACGGCCAACAAACACGAGATGCGTCTCGGAAGCCGATTTGTTCACCATACGATGATAGGCTTCTGTAAAAGCGCCGGCGAAAACGTTTAGACGCGTGGTTGCTTGACTCGCCGTAGCTGAAGCCATGGCCGCAACCATGAGCCCTAGCATTCCAGCGGGAAGCACCAGTTTGCAGGCGAGAATGTAAGCCAGCTCTGAATCAGCATCGGCATTGACGACTCGATAAAGCAACGGAGGCAGCATCCAAAGGATAGGGCTGGCCAGGTAAAGAACCGCTAATAAATACGCTGCCTTCTTAGCATCCTTCGCGGTCGGGACGCAGACCCAACGCTGCACAAAAGCCCAATCGGCCGCGAAAATGAAAAAGTTGATAATCATCCAGCCGAACAAAAACCAGATGGAGAAATCAGCTGCTACTGGCGCCAGAAAGCCCTCGGGAGCAGCGGCGGTAAACGATCCCCAACCCCCGACTTCTACCAGAATAAGAGGCACGACAAAAACAACAGAAACGGTGAGTATCACAAATTGCAGTACGTCTGTCATCAAGACTGCCCAGAGACCGCCAGCGAAAGTAATCACGATTACTACAACGCACAACGCAACCGAAATAAGCGGTACCGATAAGTGTCCAGTCGCTGGATCTGCCAATGCATGCCCAGCAGGCAATGGCATCAAAACAGAGACGATCTTGGACAAAGCATACACCGTCCCTCCGGTAC
>JAJFLS010000257.1 GCA_021772595.1 Opitutales bacterium | reverse complement strand
TTTCAGGAACGGCCGGGTCGAAATGAATATTTGTCGATTTCGGCGTATAGTCGTTTAGTTCGGGGAATGATCTAGTGTTCGCCGGTAATTTAATAGAAGATTGAAGGTACGAGCGTTGTTGCTTTTTAGATTCCTCTCAGTTGAGTTGCCACGTATGCCCCTTGCAGGAGAGTGCCGCGTCGGTTTGATTTTCTAATGCGGCGTGCCGGGAGGTCGTTGCCCTACCTTTTGTTCTTCAGGACTTGTTTGTCGGCTAGGAGGCGTTCTGCAAGCCGCTTTCTGTCGATCTCCTGAACGGAGATATTCTGGTCGATCGCCTGGCTGGCTGCGGTGGCAGCGGATTGTCCCAAAATCATAAATACGGGCTCCATGCGGATAGAACCGAATGCAATGTGTGAACTAGAAACGCAAACGGGGACCAACAGGTTTCCGCATTCGTTTCGCTTGGGAATAAGGGATCCGTATGGAATCTGGTAGGGGGCTTTGGGTTTTACTCCAATATCGCCTTCGTTTTGCACGAATCCCTCGGGCGTTACATGGCGTTGTATATTATGAGAATCTAGAGAGTAGGAACCCATGCCTACTGGATCGGGAACGGCTCGGTGACCGAACAGTTCGTGTTCGGTAGTGACGTACTCGCCTGCCATGCGACGCGCTTCGCGAACGTAAATCTGATGAGGCCAATTCCCGTTGTCCATAAATTCGTCTTTGGCCAAGCCCCAGCGATTCATCTCGGCCTGGATCTTGGTGGGGACGCGTGGGTCATTGGCAATGAAATACATCAAGCCTTTCTGGTAGGTTTCATGCTCCAATATGATCTCCCGACGTCTTTCGTAGCCGGCTTCTGGGTAGTCGTAGTTTTTACCTATATAGTCCGTGCTAAACGGACCATGGTTGTTGGTATCAGTCTTGCGATTCGGAATCGGATCGAACTTGTTGAAGTAGTCTGATCGGCCTGTATCGAAAACCCGGATGAGTAGCTCGTATTGTTTCGGATCGTAGTCATCGGGTTTTTCGAACGGAATCCGATTGTCCGGATGATCGGAAAGGCACATGCGAAAACAGTAGGCTTGCACCTTGTGATCGCCGTCGCCTTTCTTGCCGGGGACTTCGGGGGATACGAGAGGCAATAGCCCGCTGGAGGCATCGCCTGGAATTGAGTAGGGGCTAATGTCGGAGTGAAACCAGTGGTTATGGTGAAGCGTGCCTACTTGGATGCCGTTCCATTGTTCGCCGTATACGCTATTGGCTTCGCGCCCTATGTGATAGGAAATGCCTGCGGAAGCCATCAGGTCGCCTTCGTAGCTGGCATCGATAAACATTTTTGCGGAATAGGAGGACCCTGATAGAGTCGTGATCGATTTGATTCGAGCCTCACTCGTCTCGACGCCGGATTCTCGATCCAGCCACTCGTCGCGAAAAACGGGTATATTGTATTCGGCTATCAAGTCTTCGAATACCTGTTCGGCTACATGCGGTTCGAAAATCCACATCGTACGATCTTTCCCGTCGATCGCCGGCGTTCCTTGACCCTTGTTCCCGTATTCAGATTGTTGCTGCCACCTCCAAGCTTCCGGTTGATCGTAGCGCAGGTAAATGCGGTTGTAAAACTCGCGGGCCAAACCTCCGATGACTTCCTTGCTCCCGGAATCCGTCCAGCCGAGCCCTCCGGAACTGAGACCTCCTAGATGCGTGTCAGGGCAAACGATGGCTACGGATTTGCCCATTCGTTTGGCCTGAACGGCGGCAATGACGCCAGCGGAGGTTCCGCCGTATATAGCGATGTCGTATTCGTGAATTGCCTGCTGGTTATAGGTAGGGTTGCAACCGTAGAGGAATACTGAAAACGTGAAAAAGAGAGCGTTGAGGAATCGCATGTTGTTGATAGGAAATCCAATTGTTCCGATGTCTGGCCTTCTCGCACGCTCGTGAACGATTCGCGGGGGATTCGATTCGCTGGGTAACCCCGCCCGCTGAGCGGGCTTGAGGGATCAGAGGAAACAGAGGTTGTGCTGTGGTTGGCTCTATTGAAGGGGCATTGCTAGTATTAGCAGGGCGGACAATATAGGTTTCACGCCTTGCTGAGTTTGAAGTCCCAGCCTTTGCGGTATTCTTTGCTGATGAGTTTATTCGCTTTTCTGCTGTTGGTGAAGCGTAGTTTCGGGCCATCCCATGCGAGCTTCTTTCCGGGGTGGCGCAGGCAGACGTTGCCGAGCTGGATGGTTTCGGTGAAGGGACCGGCGTATTTGAAGTTCGAGCCGGGGTAATCATAGGCTTTATTGCCGATCGCTGCCTCGCGAAATTCTGTGTGGTGGCCGATTGATGGTTCGTAGACACGTGCGGGGCGGTGGTCGCCAGTTTTCTCTTTGAGCGCCATTGCGAATGCTCTGTGGGACTCGTTCGGGATGATTCGAGAGCTATCACCGTAGTCGCCTGTGACCAGTAGCGTGTTCTTTGTGCCAATGTAAATGTTGCCGGAGTTCGCGAGCGTCTCTCCTTGGGCAATTTCCTCAAGTCGCTCATGACGGCGCGGATTGCCGTTCTTGTCGGTGTAGGCGTTGTCGGTACCGTCATACCAATAGACATCGAAGCCGGGACGATTAGCGGTGGGCCCGAAGGTCCATCTCAAAGTTGAGCCTTTGGGGAATGCGGAGTCGGTCAGGGTGTCGACATTGAGTGCCTCGACGTGGGTCGGGAAGCCGGGGTCGAGTGACATGAAAATTGAGTCCATGGTATGGCATGCCATGTCTGCCAGCGCGCCGCCACCAAAGTCGAGCCATCCACGCCAGTTGAAGGGTAGGTAGGAACCGCCGCGCTTTCTCTCCCGCTCCGCGTCTAGGCCGCGTTCGCCGAGGTATGGCCGATCGGCTGCGCAGCCGAGCCAGTTTTTCCAATCAAGTGTATCGGGTACTGGGTCTCCGCCGGCCGGGCAGACGAATCCCTGCGGCCAGACCGGGCGGTTTGTGAAGCAATGGATCTCTTTGATGTCGCCGAGGTGTCCCCCTTGCACATAGGCAGCGATTTGGCGGTTGCCTTCGTTGGCGTGTCCTTGGTTGCCCATCTGTGTCGCCAGTTTATACCGATCACAGGCTTCGCTTAGCTGGCGCGCCTCCCAGATCGTGTGGGTCAGTGGCTTTTGCGTGAAAACGTGTTTGCCGTGTTCGAGCGCCATGACTGTCGCGGGGTAGTGGCTATGGTCGGGCGTGCCGATCATGACTGCATCGAAACTGTTTGCCGCCTTGTCGAACATCTCGCGGTAGTCCTGGAAGGGCTTAGCCGCTTTCCATAGCTTCGCGAGTGAAGCATTGCCGTCCGTTTCAAGCTGGGCAATACCTTCGCCGATATTGGTGTAACGGCTGGTATCGACATCGCAATACGCCCCGCAGATATCACCGTGGCTGATGGTGTCGGTGATGTGGCGTCTGTTGATTCCCCCCGTGCCGATGAAGGCGACGCGTAGCTTGTCACCCTTGTTTGCAGCGCTGAGGATGGCCGGCGCGCCGAGT
The DNA here is from genome assembly GCA_021772595.1 of Opitutales bacterium. Classification (GTDB taxonomy): domain Bacteria; phylum Verrucomicrobiota; class Verrucomicrobiia; order Opitutales; family Opitutaceae; genus Pelagisphaera. The sequence continues at coordinate 5,729 of JAJFLS010000257.1, read as the reverse complement.
ATCCCTACGCCGGCAACAGTTGAAGTTTGGATGAATTGACGACGCGATAATTTGTTCATAGGGAGGTGTTGTTTGGGTTGATAGGAGATTCAATTGTTCCGATGTCTGGCCTTCTCGCGCACTCGTGAACGATTCGCGGGGTAGCAGGCTGGAGGGTCGAATACGTCGTATCAAGTTATAAAATCCATGGATTGGTTGGAGCCTAGGGCTTTATCGCTACCGTTGGTAGAGTTCTAAGGTTGGTACTCGTCGGTTTCGCGAAAATGATCTGTTGTAGCTGCCTATTTGCTGCGCGAGTGATTGGACAGGCCGCGACGATGCTGTCCATAGTCCTAGCGGAGTATGGAGCCAGTAGGGAGTTGTAGTTGGATTACGGGGATAAATAGGCCGTTAAGAACAGACCCTCTGCGAACCACTCAGTCGCGTTACGATGTTTCGCGGGTCAGCCTTTTTTTTTTGTGGGTGGGGGAGTGTTTTGGGTGCCGAAATATTTTTCGCTTCGGTAGCGTAGCCAGACTCTGAGGTCTTGTGGGATCTGGTCTTTCTGCTCAGGGGTGAGCTTTTCGTAGAGTTCCAGGGCTTTCTCCCTTTCACCTCGGCAGGGAGCGTTGCGGTGCTGCTTCCAAAATGTCTTTGCCAAGCGTATGCGCCGACAGACCTCTTTAACGAGCGCTTTGCCTTGAAAGGTTTTCTTCGGTTTCGCGGGCATGGCTATCGGAGTCAGAACGACAAAGCGTCTCGATTTTTGTCTGAAGCGAGATTTAACTTGAGAACGCACAATTGAAGGAGAGACCGATTTCATAAAGTGAAAAAGCACAGCTAGACCCCTTTTAGTCCATTACGTTGATAGGGAATTCAATTGTTTCGAAGTCTGGCTTTCTCGCACACTCGTGAACGATTCGCGGGGTAGGCTGGTAGGAAATCCAATTCTAACTCAGCGGCGCGGCGCAAGCGCCGGCCCTACTATTTACGCTTTACCCGTTCTGGGTACCGGGTTTGCTTTTTCCGAAGAGACTCTTTAATTCGGTAACTTTTGTAATGAGAAGTTGGCTACCGTTTGAGCTGCCGTTGCCGGTGAGCGTGATTGGGGTACCGACGTGGTAGGGAAGATTGAAATCGTGGAAATCGCGGAATACGACTTCGATGCGAACGGATTCTTGTCCCGTGATGTCGATGTAGAAGACTTTGGCTTCGTCGAGGTTGTCGGACATGCGCAGTCGACCTTGGGCGGTGATGGTGCCAGCTTCTTGAGTGACCCAGCTTTCGAAAGGACGTTCGCGGAATTCAGGAAAATAGCCGCCGTCTAGACCGGGTAGAGGCGAGTCGGATGCCGAGTAGGAATCCGTATCGACGCCGAAGGTTTTTAGAAGCGACAGGTGTAGGCTGCTGAGCTCTTGGTTTTCGGAATAGCGGATGTAGCGTCCAGTTTTGACTCGGCCCTTTGCTTGGCCAGCTAGGATGATTGGAATTCGTTGAGCAGTGTGATTGTCGCTATGGCCCATTCCGGAGCCGAAGAGGACGACGCTGTTGTCGAGAAGGGTTCCACTGCCTTCCTTGTAGGATTTTAGCTTGGTTAGCAGGTAGTCGAACTTCTCCATGTGCCAGAGGCTGATCTTGAGGAGACTGTCTAGGTTCGTGCGGCTGAAGTTGCGGAAGAAATGGGAGAGATAGTGATGTTGCTCCGTTATGCCGAGGAAATCGAAAATCATGCGGCTGTTGCTGTTGCCGAGCATGTAGGTTATACAACGGGTTGAATCGGTCCAGAGCGCGAGCGCCATGAGATCGATCATGGATTCGACTTGCTCGTTGAGGTTGGCGCTGGCTTCGGGGCGTTGTAGCGTAGAGAAGTCGATACGCGGATTTGAACCCGATTGTTCCATATTCTCGATACGGCGCTCGGTTTCGCGGACGACGGTCAAGTATTGGTCGAGTGTCTGTCGGTCTTCGCGTCCGGCATTGCGATTGAGAGCCTTGGCGTCGTCGCTTACTCGATCGAGCAGGCTGGTCATGGACCGGCGCTGATTCGGGTCGCTCATCGGGTTGCGGAATAGACGATCGAAAACGAGTTGCGGATCGCTTTCGCGAGGAATGGCTCCGCCGTCTTTGTCGTAGGAAATGTAGCTACAACCGAATTGCCCGGTGAAGAGGCCTTCGGTAGTGAGTTCGAGGGAACGGTGCGCGGTGTCTTCGCCGATCTTGTTGGCGATAACCTGATCGACTGATGCGGAGTCTTTGTTTTGGTGGTGACCTGATAGGAAGCGACGCGTCGAATTGGCGTGGGACGAGAAGCCAAAGTCGCCCATGTTGTCGAGAATGAGCAGGTCGTCCTTGTGCTTGGAAAAAGGAGCCATGAGTGGCGACATGCGAAAATCGAATTCGGTACCGCCGTTGATGTTCCACGATGGTGGATGTACGCCGTTGGGCTTAAAGAGGGTGACGAAGCGGAGAGGGCCGTTGTCTGGACTGGATAGACCGCCAAATGCGTTGCGCGTTTTGCCTTCCATCAAATTGAGGAATGGAAGTGGCAGGAGGGCTCCGGCTGTGCCGCGAAGAAAGGTGCGGCGGTCGATTTTCCAGCGTTGCTTCATTTGAAGATAAGGTAGGGCTGACTGTCCCTAGTCAGCCGCATTGTTCGATTGAATGGAAATTGAAATCTAAAGAGAGCATTACCGATGCGACTGCTTGGGGAAAAGCAGCGCTACTTTGGGTTGAGTCGAGGACAATGACGAAGACGGGGCGCTAACGTAAGTTTCTTGAAAGGGGAGACTTTCGGACACTTCGATGAAAAGATCACGCCAGGTTCCGTTGGTTTCGTCAATCGTTTGCGCTATTTGGTCCACTGTAGGTCGGTCGTGAGGTTCGAGCTTGCGACAGAGGGCGTAGGCGAGGACTTGTTCCACGGCGTTGCGGATGATGTCGCCTCGCTTGGCGCTTAGGAGGATTGATTTAAGTTCTTCGAAGTTTTTGAAGGTTTCGCCGCTGGGCAATTGGCCGGAGGTGTCGAGGGATTCTAAATCGTCGTCATGCTCTTTCTTTTTTATTGGAGCCTTGTAGGATGGAGAGAGCTTGTAGGCGCCGCTATTGTCGTAGTGTTGCATTGCGAATCCGAGTGGGTCGATCCGATCGTGGCAACGAGCGCAGGTTGAATCGCTGCGATGTTGATCGAAGCGTTCGCGAAATGTGAGATCGGCATCCGGTGTTTTTGCTTCGATTGCAGGAACGTTTGCTGGCGGATCGCGCAGGCGTTCGCCCAATATTTTCCGAAGCATCCAGGTACCGCGCAAAACTGGACCACGGTTCATTGCGAGGATTCCAGGAATGGTGAGGAGCCCGCCGCGTTCTGTGGCGTGTTCGATTGTTATGCGTTGGTTGGGGACAAGTTGGCGTTCGATGCCTTTGGGTTTGTTGTACTTTATTAACTGAGCCCGGTCCTTTGGATAGAACGAGGCGGTTATGTAGTTGGTGAAGGCGGTTTTGGAATCGATGAGTTCGATTACAGGACGATCTTCGGTGAAGAGGTAGTTGAGAAAGTCGACGGCCTGACTGCGTAGCGCTTCTCGGTTGGTGGCGTCGCTAGCTGCGTCATCGATGTCGGCCAGTCCGAACCACTGGTGAGCGAAGCTTTCGGATAGCGTCCGCGATTTCGGGGATGCCAACATGCGGTCAATTTCCGCGACGAGCTTTTGCGGATCTTCGAGGTCTCCGCTAGCGGCTGACTTGGAAAGCGTTTCGTCGGGCATGTCTTCCCATAGGAAATAGGAAAGCCGTTCTGCGAGTTCGTAAGAATCGACAGCTTGCTGCTTGTCTGGTTCGCCTTCGAAAAGCAGACCCCGGTAGATGAAGCCAGGCGATACGAGCAGAGCCTTCAATTCGTTCTTAGTGGCATCGAGGAGAGTTTGGCCGTTGAGGTCTTTGAGAGCGTTCAAGGCGGGTGCGAGGGTCGTTTCCGTAACGGGTCGACGCAGGGCGCGTGGGGCGAAGTTCCGTATGAGGGATCGTGCTTGGTCTGGTGTAAGATCAGCAGCTCGAAAGGCAGGCGGAAGGGGTTCTCCAACGAATATTTCAAGAGCGTCGGGTTGTTGGAATGAGAAAAGTTTCTGCAAAGCGCGATCGGCGAGGTAGGCGTATAGCTCCCAGGTAACAGTTGTTAAGGGAGCGCTGTGGGTGTCGTTGACGTATCCGCTGGCGCCGGGGGGATCGGTGGGTAGAAGTTTGAGAGCGAGCGAGCGTTCGACGACGGTTTGCTCTGCCTTGATAATGGAGACTTCAAGATCGAAGCCGAAGAGGGAACGCAGTGTGTTGCGATATTCGGGCGCGGAAAGGCGGCGCGGTTGCAGGTTTCCTGGGCGGGCCTGAACGGATTCTATGAACTGCTTTTGGTACCAGTTTTGAATTTGTTGGGACTCTGCGTTGCTGGGCCGCTTTTTCGCTTCTTCTGGAGGCATTTCCTCGAAAGCCAGAACATCTGCAACGAGCTCCCAAAGTTCGAAGTTAGCTGCGACATCTTGTTTGGTCGCGATCGTCGTGAAGTCGACGTCCCCTTTCACTTTTTCGCCGCCATGGCATTTGATGCAGTATTGTTCGAGCAGTGGCTGAATTTCAGAGCCAAAGGTACCATCAATTTTTACGTCCTTCGCTTGGAGGAAGGTGACTGCGAGTAGCGGGAGGAGAAATCTGAAACACGGGGCTGGCATAGCGAGTGTATACTTCTTTTCAAATTAATTATATGAATGGACAAAAATACCAAATGTTCAACAGGCTGCGAGGAGATACTGAGTCGTTGATAGGAAATTCAATTGTTCCGATGTCAGGCCTTCTCGCGCACTCGTGAACGATTCACGGGGCAACAGTAAGGTCGCGGTCAACTCCGGGCGGCCATTCTTAATGCTTTGTGGCTGCCCGGAAGTCGGCCGCAACCTTGATTTGCTAAGCCCATTCGTTTGCCCTGCCATCTACGCTCCGCTCCGTCATCGTGACGTATTCCCGCTCCGCGCATACGCGTCAACTTACCTGAAATCGTCTGAAAACCACGCCGCCTTGCGTCGTAGCTACGTCGAGACTTCGGCGTGGAATCTGCAATATTTCTCTCAAATTGAGTTTAGTTGACGCCAATGCGCTCCGCGGGAGAAGACGGAAACGAGCAGCCATCGATACATGAAAGAAATAATCCAGCGTCCGGTGGCTCCGTGTACTCAAGTTTCTAAGTCGAGATTTGACCCAGCGTCAAAAGGGGAAGTCAACCTTGGTGATGTAACCGTACTCAAAGGCCGACTGGCGTTTAATCGGGGAAAGAAGAAGAAGGTGGCGATATTCGCAAGTTTGTGGCGATGCGGCACGGCATTCGGGCGTTTTCCGGACCAGGATGGGAAATGGTGGAAGTGCTGTACCCTTTTGACGAATACAGCTACTTTGCGAATCCGGCCCCCACGCACCTGAAAAAGGGTCTGACGAAAATAGCTAAAGGAACCATCAATACCGCGGCGGGTGCAGCGCGCATGGGGATGGCGGTCGCAGCCGCTAAAGACACAACGCGGCGGAATATGGAAAATTTTGGAGGTGGACGGGAATCTGTCTACAGAATCCTAGGAAGAGCGACGATCAGCGGAGCGGCAGATTTGGGCCGTGTTATCCAAGGAACAGAAGGCGCCCTGGGTGCAAGCGAGGAAGGCGGTATACACCATTACGAATGGGTCATAGTTAACAATGCAACGCAACAGTTCGTTGTCGTC
>JAJFLS010000256.1 GCA_021772595.1 Opitutales bacterium | reverse complement strand
GGCGGCTCGGTGATGTCGGGCTACAAGATTCTGAAGTCGATGCAGGGCAGCAGGGCGCCGGTGTACGTCATCGTGAAATCCTACGCGGCGAGCATGGCCGCGAGTATCGCGACGCTTGCGGAAAAATCGTTCGCCTATCCGAACGCGGTGGTTCTGCATCATCAGATCAGCTGGGGCGGAGCCGGCAACTTGACACAGCAACGCGAGTTTCTGGAAGAGGCCGAGGAATGGTGGCGTCGCGTGGCCCGTCCAATCGCCAAGAAAATGGGGCTCACACTCGATGAGTTTATCGCTCTAATGTACGAGAAGAATTCCGATGGAGACTGGCGGGAGTTTGGAGACAGGGCATCGGAATTGAAATGGATCGATCAGGTCGTCGATAGAATTTGGGAGATGTCGGTCGACAAAAATCCAGACCGATTTGGAAAGAAGCTGATTTTCGCGCAGGATGGTTTGAAGGAGACGCTCGACAAGGATGGCCGCCCCTTTGTCGCATTGCCGCGGCTTGAGCCCTTCGATTTCTACTATCTGTACAATCCTGATAGTTACTATCGCTTGCGGTAGATCGGTGTTTCTACAGGGGTTTTGTAAAGAGATTGTACAGTTTGTTTTGCACGCATATTTGGGCTCGCCCGTGCTCAATAGGAGGGTTACGAAGTCGTTCTCGTTTTTATGATGCCCTTTCTAATATTTCTTTATGCTTTAGCTTCGATCATCGGAATATGGGTGCTGCTTTTCAGCGTCGCCGATGCTCCGGAAGGATACGAAGATGAAGAAGGTTTCCACTTCGGCGTTCCGGCAGATGGAACGAGCTTAGCTCACATCGCTAATCTCAGCGAGCGCCATCCTTTTTGCTTTTGGGTCATCTAGCCCAATACGTGGCATAAAAAAAGCCCAGCATCCACTTGGGATCCGGGCTCTTGGGTAATTGGAACTCCAATACAAATTTGCTCTAATGCGCTTCGGTCGTTTTGAGCGGCTCGTATTGATAACCGATTCCGTGAATCGTTTTCAAATTGTCGAGAGGGACTCCCTTGCGTTTGAACAGGTCCCTGATCTTCACGATGTACTGGTCGAGCGAACGGCTGCGGATGTCGGCGTGGATGCCCCAGACTGAGTGGATGAGGTTCTTTCGCGTGATGATCGTGTTGGGATTGTTTTGGAAATAGGACAGAATCCCGATTTCCTTGCGGCCGATCGTGACGACTTCGCCGTCCGTGAATGTGATTTCCATGGTGGTCGGGTTGACCTGGGCCGTGTTGAAATCGAATGGCGAGTCGGTGAGCTTGACGTTCTTGGTGACGTTGAAGTCATTGGCTACTTCCGCGCGACGGAGAACGGCGTGGATTCGCGCGACGAGTTCGGGCGCGCTGAAAGGTTTGGTCACATAGTCGTCGGCACCGAGTTCGAGACCTTTCACCTTGGAAATTTCGGAATCGTTGCCGGTGAGGAAAATAGTGGGGATGTTGATGTCTTCGCGTTTGAGATCCTCCATGAACGCGAAACCGTTTTGGTCGGGAAGCGTCAGATCCAGCAAAATGATGTTGGCGAAGTTGTTCTTGAGAAACCGCATGGCAAGAGCACAGCGATTGCAAATCTGGGTTTGCATTCCCGCGGCTTCGAGATGCTCAGCGATAACGTTGGCAAGCTCAGCTTCGTCTTCGACGATTAAGACCAGAGGTGTTGGTTTGCTTGGCATGTTTATTGGGATTGATTGTTTTGGGCATTGAGGATGCCGGTAAATGCGCTCTCGCCAAAGCTCTTTGTCTCGCGTCGGTTCATCTCACGGCTCGATGCGGCATTGGCGGGGGAATTAGTATGGTTATCATTTAGAGCGACGATTTTAACAAATGTAAAATGTAAAAACGCGATTTCGGCCGGAAATTGCTAAAAGTTTTGGCTTGCGCCTAACGAGCGCATGGATTCGAGGTGTGGCGTGCCAGAAGAACAGCCGAAAATCATGTTCGGATTGCCGAAAGGCAGTCTAGAAGAGCCCACGATACGTCTTTTCGCCAAAGCGGGCTGGAATATCCGAAAAAGCTCTCGTTCCTACAAACCAAGCATCGACGACGCAGAGCTGGATGGCCGCTTTGTCCGAAGCCAGGAAATCAGCCGCTATGTCGATCACGGATTCTTCGACGTTGGTCTTTGCGGCTACGATTGGATCGTGGAGAATAGCTCCGATGTCGTAGAGGTGCGCGATCTGGTCTACAGTCGCGCTTCCAACCGGCCTTCGTACTGGGTGCTCGCCGTTCCGGAAGATTCCGACATCAAGAGCGTCGAAGATTTGCAAGGGAAACGGATCGCGACCGAGGTCGTAAGTATGACCGAGAAATTTCTAGCCGACAAAGGCGTGGAGGCTGAGATCGAATTTTCGTGGGGGGCGACCGAGGTGAAGGTTCCCGGCATGGTCGACGCGATTGTCGATTTGACCGAAACCGGCAATTCTCTGCGGGCAAACAATTTGCGTATCGTAGAGACGCTATTGAAGACGAACACAAAGCTGATCGCCAACAAGGATAGCTGGGCGGACCCGATCAAGCGCCAGAAAATCGAGAACATCGCCATGATGCTGGAAGCGGCCCTGGAAGCTGCCGACAAGGTGGGGCTGAAGCTCAACGCGCCGAAGACCAACTTGGACCAGATTCTCGAAATCCTGCCTTCTCTTCGAAATCCTACGGTGAATGCGCTGTCCGACGACGGCTGGTCCGCGGTGGAAGTGGTTCTCAGCGAAACGGTTGTTCGCGACATAATTCCCAAGCTCAAAGAATTGGGAGCGGAAGGGATCATCGAATATCCGCTCAACAAGGTCGTTTATTAGGGCCGATTTCGCTACTGCGGACTCGCGTCGCGCCGTTGAAGAGTTAGATTCCGTTTGGAGCGACGATTTCGCTTGCTCCGAGCTTTTTATGGGTCAGATTCCCTGACCCTTACGGCATTTGCTTCAACTGCTCGTTCTGCCGTGACGCTTCCGGACGAGCTCGATTAACTCAAACCCGTCGCCTTTTGGGCGGCATTTATTGCCAGATTTCTGGAGGTCTTGGAAGCGCCCTCGAGCAGTTTGGCCCACATATCATGAGTTCTATAATGGAAGAACTTCTGGCCACGACAACCTTCGATAAACTTAAAGAAGGTTCGATCATCAAGGGCACAGTCACTGAAATTCGCCAAATCGAAGTTGTAGTCGATATCGGCGGAAAATCCGAAGGTCTCATCTCAGCAGCCGAATTCTCGGATCTGGGAGAATTGCAGATCGGCGAGGAAATCGAGATTTATCTCGAGAAGCTCGAAGATAGAGACGGCAACCCCGTCCTTTCGTTCGACAGAGCCGAGCAAAAGAAGAACTGGGACAATATCATCACGAAGTGCGAGGAAGGCTCTATCGTCCAAGGCCGCGTGAAAGCGAAGGTAAAGGGCGGCTTGATCGTCGCCATGGGCGTCGACGCGTTTCTCCCTGCTTCGCACATCGATATTCAGCCACCCAAGAATCTGGATCAATACGTGGGCCAGACCTACGATTACAAGGTTCTGAAAATCAATTTGGAGCGAAAGAACATTGTTCTATCGCGCCGCGAACTGATCGAAGAGCAACGCGCTTCCAAGCGCCGCGATCTTCTGGATAAGATCAATCCAGGCGACGTGGTCAAGGGTATCGTCAAGAACATCACAGATTTTGGCGCATTCATCGACCTTGATGGCATGGACGGCTTGCTCCACATCACGGACATGAGCTGGGGTCGGATTTCCCACCCGAGCGAAATCCTGAAGCAGGGCGAGGAAATCGAAGTGATGATCATCGAGATAAACCGCGAGAAGGAACGCGTTTCTCTCGGCCTGAAGCAGACCAAGTCGAATCCTTGGGATAACATCGAGAACAAGTTCCCAGTCGGCGCTCGCGTGGCGGGCCGCGTAGTCAACCTCGTTCCTTACGGAGCCTTCATCGAGATCGAAGAAGGAGTCGAAGGATTGGTCCACGTCACCGAAATGTCCTGGACCAAGCGCATCACCAAGCCAAGCGAGCTGCTTAAGGTGGGCGACGAAGTGGAAGCGGTCGTTCTCGGCATCCAGAAGGATGAAGAGAAAATCTCGCTCGGCATTCGCCAGCTCGATCCGAATCCATGGGATATGGTCGTGCACAACTACCCAGTGGGCGCTCACGTTCACGGCAAGGTGCGCAACATCACGACCTATGGAGCTTTCGTCGAACTCGAAGAAGGCATCGACGGCATGGTCCACGTTTCGGACATGTCCTGGACGCGCAAGATCAACCATCCGAGCGAAGTTCTGAAGAAGAACGACGAGATCGACGCGATCGTTCTCGACGTGGACACCAGCAATCAACGCATCTCGCTGGGAATGAAGCAGCTTTCGGACGATCCATGGTCGGATATCGACGGTCGCTTCCGTATCGGCGATGTGGTGACCGGCGTCGTGTCGAAGATCACTTCGTTTGGCGCATTCGTCGAACTTCAGGATCACATCGATGGACTGGTGCACATCAGCCAGATCAGCGAAGAGCGCATCGAGAAGATCAAGGACGTCCTGTCAATGGGCGACGAAGTAACCGCTCGCGTGATCAAGATCGATCGCGAAGAGCGCCGCATCGGCTTGAGCATCAAGGCTGCTAACTACGATGAGGATCAGCTCGCCGCTGAGACCCAGTCGTACGACAGCATGAAGGATGGCGGCGATCTCATGAACTTGGGCGATATTCTCGACCAGGCGACCAAGTAGATCGTATTGTTCTAATCACTACTTTCAAAGGCGAGCCTCGCGAGGGGCTCGCCTTTTTTCTTGGTCGAAATCGATGGCCGCATTGGATTGAAAGGGGCATTCGGCAGCGAAATCAAGGTTAGCTATAAATTATCTATCATAAACGGCTTAGCCTGACGAAATTGCCTTGAACTCGCTGAGGTAATTGGGAAGTTTTCAACTCCATGGATGTTTCTGATTTCGCGCCCGTTCTGATTCAAATCGCATTCGCGGCTGGGCTCGCGGGCATTATCCTCACTGCCAGCCATCTATTCGGCCAGAGAGGGTCGAAGGGCGACATCAAGAATTCGCCTTACGAATGCGGGGTGAAATCGGAAGGAATGTCGAGCGCGCGGTTCTCGGTGAAGTTCTACGTTACCGCCATGCTTTTCATCCTGTTCGATATCGAAGTGCTATTTCTGATTCCGTGGGTGCTGATCTATCGCGATTTCATTGCGTATAGCCTGCCGATTCTCGGGCCGATTCTATTCTTTCTCGCCGTGCTGGTTATTGGATTGCTCTACGAAATCAAAAAGGGCGGCCTAGAGTGGGAAAAATAGACTCGGAAATCGACGGCTTAAAAGGGAATTAGCCGCCCAATCGAAATGCGACTAGACAGATATTTTTCGCGTAAGCGGGTGTTGGACCTCGAAAGCGATTCCTTAGAAGGCTGCCTCAAGGAACTGCTCAAGGCATCGGCTTCAAGCTTCAAAGATCTTGGCCGGAAGAAGAACCTCTTGCCGGGGTTGATGCGGCGCGAGAGCACGATGAACACCTACCTCGGGCACGGGGTCGCTTTGCCGCATTTGCGCGTGAAGATGAAGCGGCGCTACGTGTTCGCTATCGGCCGGAGCCGAGAAGGAATCGTCTATGACGGCGCGGTGAAAGACGAGAAGGTCCATCTGATTCTCCTGATGCTGGCAGGCGAGAGCTCGAAGGACTATCTCAACGTGCTGGCGGCGGTTGCGCGACTTGTGAAGGATCGGGCGTTTATCAATAGCCTGATAGCAGCTCCAAATCCGGATGTGCTGTACGAACGGCTTTCGGTCGGATTCGGTGGTATCCTGGGCCCTGGAGCGAAGCCTCAAGAGAGCTC
>JAJFLS010000255.1 GCA_021772595.1 Opitutales bacterium | reverse complement strand
CAAAACGCTCCCCCCCCCCCATCCCCCCCCGCACGAGCCACCCCGGAGACAAGCCCCCCGGTAGCGGCCGCTCTCCGAGCGGCCATATTTACCGGACTGGTGGCCGCTCGGAGATCGGCCGCTACCTATTAGAATTGGTTGGTTAACGCGATTCATCGACAACCCAAATGTTTCGAAATTGGACACGAGCCCCGTGAAACTGAAGCGAGATCGGCAGACGCTCTTTCGGCGGTCGGACAGTCTTTCCGTTCTTCACGACAATCTCTTGCTCCATTTCGAGATCGCGATGGATCACCTTACCATTGTGAGTCACCGTGAAACGAGGCCAGGATTTCACGTTCCCATCATCACCAAAACGCGCGGCTTTGTAGACAACGTCATACGTCTGCCATTGCAACGGAGGCGCGCACATATTCACCGACGGCGCTTTGAATTTGTAGAAAGCGCCGCATTCGTTGTTGTACCCTTCAAGTCCATACGAATCGAGAATCTGGATTTCGTAACCGTGGATAGACAGACCGCTGTTGCTGCGCTTTTGCCCGCCATTTCGAGGCATGAGCGGCAATCGAAATTCCAGGTGCAAACGCAGATCTTTGAAGGCCTGTCGACTTTTGACGCCATGTCCCTTCACATCGGAGTCCAACCCGATTTCCATCGCGCCTGTATCGGTGAACGTCCACTCCATCACTCCGTCCTTCCTGCTTGAAACCCACTCACCCAAATCGACCCCGTCAAAAAGAACCACAGCGTTCTCTGGCGCTTCGAGCCCCAAGGTGGGCGACAATCGGACCGTCTTTTTCATGGCAAGCGGTTCGACGCTTTCAATTCTGAAAATGCCGCGACCCTCAAACGACTCGCCCTGGAAGACGCCTTTCCATTTGCCCGTATCGAATCGCAACGCCCCTTTCTCTACCGAGGCATCCGTCACAACAAACGGCGCATGTCGCTGATCGAAGGAATCTTGGATACGCACGCTATACGCTCCATCGCCGCGCGCGACTACCTGAGCGGCCACCTTTCGACCGCTGTTCCATTGGCCCTCCCAATCGCCCTGATAGGGGTCGATTTCGATTTGGTAGTCTTCGCCGAAACCGCCCCATGGCATTGATTGAGCTGCCGCATCCGCCAAAAAACAGATCGCGAATACGAAGACAATAGCGTATCCAAAAACGCCTGATTCAGGTCGCCTCCTAATGGACGGTTCAGTAAATGATTCCAACATCGATGCAATCCTTACAGGCGTGTCACGACAGCGTAGTAGGCTCCGGTGGTTTTGCCCAGGCCTTTTTCCATTTCGAAATATCCTTGAAGCAGCTGGGCTCCTTCTTCGAGATCGACGAGAAACAGGACGGACTCGTCGTGACGACCCACTTCCTTTTCGCATCGGTAATCTCCCACTGCGAGAAACGCCTTAACAATCGGCAAGGCCTCACCGGGTTTCTCGCGCATCGCCTCCATACCGGGAACGGGATTTCCTGGAGGCAAGCCGCTTACAATAGGACGCGATAACTCAACAGGCCAGCGCCGCAGCTGGATTTCGTAGCGACCCGCTTGCTCGACAAACACCGACCAATGCCCCATCCCCGGATAGGCAGTGCGGATGTAGCCCTGGTTCCAAGGGATTCCTTTATTGTCGTTCAACCAGTCGTGACAAGTCAGGGAGGACGGATTCTCTGCATCGTTGCCCAAACGAATACGGGCATCCTCTTTGAACCCTGGCGAAATACTCGCCCACCAGGCTTCGTACTCCGAACGCAAACGCTGGACCACCTCTGGATGCTCAACTGCAATATCCCGTGCCTGCGAGATGTCCGCCTTTATGTCGTACAGCTCCTCACCGTTGATCAAGCGCCAGCGTTCTGTCATGATCGACGACGCCTTCCATTTGACCGGGTCTCGCACGCGTTGAGAATCGGTAATAATCACCCGATCAGGCCATGAAGTCGGCAGATCGTAAATCAGCGGCATGAGAGAGCGCCCATCGAATTCGTAGTCGAGCGGCGGGTTCAGCCCACACAAGTCGATCAGCGTCGGCAACACATCGATGTGCGCTGAAAGCTGGTTCACGCCTCGACCGCGATCCAATCCGCCTTCCGGCCAATGAAGCAGGAACGGAACACGATGCCCTCCATCGTAAGCGCTCGTTTTATTCCCGCGCATTCCCGCATTGAAAATTTCCTGTCCTGTCGCGGTCCCGTTATCAGTGGTGAACACGAAGACGGTATTTTGCGACAGTCCTTTTCGCTGCAACCAGTCCCGCAACTTGCCGACGTTCTCATCGATATTGGCGATCATTCCCAAGAAGATGGCTTCTCTCGGCGTCAATCCCTGCTTCAGATAGGGCTTCCAGTAACGATCTGGGCAATGGAAGGGACTGTGGGGCGCGTTCGTCGAAATATAGGCGAAAAACGGCTTATCCTGCGCGACGCTTTCCGCGATGAAACGCGTCGCCTCATCAAAGAAGATGTCCGTGCAATAGCCCTTGTACTTCTGCGGCGTGCCATTGTGGAAATAGGTGCCGTCGAAATAGGCGTTGTCCCAGTAGTCAGGCGTCTGTCCGACCCCCCCACCGCCATGGCAAACGACTTCATCAAACCCGCGATCGCCCGGCCTGAACGGGTAGTTGTCGCCGAGATGCCATTTGCCGAACATTCCAGTCGCGTATCCGCTATCCGAAAAAACCTGTCCGAGCGTGAGCTCCCCTTCCCTCAACAAAGACCGCCCCATGATCGTGTGCCACGTCCCGGCCCGATTTGAATAATGCCCGCTCATCAGCGCCCCCCGTGTTGGCGCGCATGTCGGGCTCACATGGTAATCCGTCAATCGAACGCTTTCTGCATGCAATGCGTCAATTTCCGGCGTTTCGAGCAAAGGGTTTCCGGTCGCCGACAGATCTCCGTATCCCTGGTCATCCGAGATGACGAAAACGACATTCGGCTGTTCAGCGCAGAACGCCAGACAGCCAAGCACGCACTTTGCAACGACTAG
>JAJFLS010000254.1 GCA_021772595.1 Opitutales bacterium | reverse complement strand
TCCGGGCGCCGTCCCGGATGTTTCAAACGAAATCCTCAATCACCCGCCTCAACCCATCGATCGTCACTTCTTCGAAACTGTCGACAACGAGCGCCGCGCTGGTTTTCTCCAAAGCCGCCCTAGCATTCGTGGTCGTCAGAGCCACAACAGTCATGCCGCCCGCGAGCCCCGCTTCGATTCCGCTCATCGAATCTTCGAATACGACGCACCGCCGCGAAGGCACGCCAATCGCCGCTGCCGCCTTTAGAAAAACCTCAGGATCAGGCTTTCCTTTCGACACGTCCGCCGCCGCAACAATCTTCGAAAACAGTCCCGTCATTCCGGCCCCGGCCATCACAGCCTCGATATTCTCTCGGGGTGTCGACGAACCCACCGCAAAGGGCGAACCGCCAGCGACGAGCGATTCCACAAACGCTCGCACGCCGGGTAAAGGAGCAATACCCGTCTCGCCAATGATTGCCCGATAGTGAACTTCCTTCTCGTTCCCCAATCGCTCGATCTCCTCCGGATCCTGCGACCAATTGAGAATCTCGGGAATGATCAGCTGATTGCGTTTCCCAAACCCTATTTTGAAATGCCCCTCGAAAAGCGGAAGTCGTTCCTCCGCCGCCAATCGTTCCCAGCTCTCCTCGTGCTGAGCAGACGAATCCACAACCACTCCGTCCCAATCGAAGATAAAACCAATCTCGTCGCTCGAATCGCTCATCGCTTTTTAAGAAAATTTCTTCCTTTAAACCTCATTACCAAAACGTAGGAGCGGGTTTACCCAGCGATAATTCGGCCTCCTATTCAATTCCAAGGAGATATCGCGGGATAAACCCTCTCCTACGTTTCGCGCCTATCATGTTTAATCCAAAAAACAGTCACTAAATTCCCACGACCTTCAAAATCGCATCGCGAAAACCTGCCCAAAAACGGCCCGGCCCGAGATCCTGTCCTTTCGAAATCTCCTGACACAGGAAGGTCCCCTCGCCCCGAAATACGTCGTCGAACAGCGGATTGAAGCCGCGCACATACGCCCAGAATGTCTCCGCTCGGGTCGCTCCGAATTCCAAGTCGGGCGTGAATCCGATCGTGGAATCCTGATTGGCCCGACGACCGCCGCCCTCGCCCGAATCGACCTTTTCCGCTCGAACGCCGCGCACTCCAGCCACCACGAGCTTGCATGAACCCAGAAACTCGAAATACCGAAATTGCAAAGTCATCCAAGCTTGGGCTCGTCCAAAGCTCCAGCGACGTCGAATCGCCACCGCCTTGCCGTTCAACGAGATCAACCCCACCAAGTGACTCGGCCTTAAAACGATCGAGCTGCCCGCGGCAATGTCTACCACGCTCAACTCCATGTCCGGTTCGTCCTGCGTGGAGACGGTAATCGTACCCTTCCTTTCCGAAATTGTCGAAACGAACTCGATCATCTCAACCAGCCCGGCCGCCAGACAAGTCACCGGTATTTGCCAATTCAATACGAACCGCGTCTTCCGCTCCATATCCTCGTCGGACGCCTGCAAGAACGATTCCTTGACCCATGCAGTCTCGCCCTCCTTCAATTTCAAAGTCACCGAAACGCCGCTGTCGCTAATCACCGGAGCTTCGAGTTTCTCCTTTGCGAAACGAATCGGCTTCGCCCGCTGAAAAATCGGCGCTATTGCGTAAAAAGCGATCAGCTTTAAAGTCAGCGGCCCTAGAAGAATCGCCGCCAATGCGAATGGCAGATAGGGTAAGACCGTCTTCCAGGAGGAATCCAAATAGCGAGCAACCTCCGATGAGCTCGACTCTAGAACCGAAATGCGTTCCTCAATTATACGCGCCTCTTCTGTAAGACCTGAGCGCGTTATGCGAAGCTCGGAGTGGCGACCGCTTAGCGAGCCCACAAGCGGTCCAAGTGTTTCCGATTCCGCTTTCGCTGTGGCAAGTTTCTGATCGATCGCCCGCTGCTCGCTCGCCGTTGAAAACAGATACTCGAGTTTCGACATCAACCCCTCGAGACCCTCGATCAAGGCGTTCGCCGTTTTCAGTTTCTGGCGCGTCGATTCGAGTTCCTCTGCGACCGAAATAATCTCCGTGTGGATACCGTCCAGTCGAGAATAAACCGCTTGGACATTCTTCTGCGCTTCCGTCAACTCGACCAAGCGCTCGCGCTCGAATCGGATACTATCCCCAAGATACAAATACAACGCGATACCGCCGACGACAAACACGAGCGCGATCAGAATCACCGCCGATTTACCCAGAAGCCACTTAGCGATCTTGAGCAAATAGAGCGTCATACACGATAGCGTTTCCGCCTAGATGCTCAACTGAGGAGAAACGAACTGGAAGAGCGAATCCAGCGATTCTTCGATCGACTGCGCTTCCGTATCAATCACCAAATCGGAATCCGTCGGCTCGTCAAAACCGGAATCCTTCCCGGTGAACTGCGGCACAAGCCCTTTCTCGGCCTTGGCGTAGAGCCCCTTCACGTCGCGCTTCATGCACGTTTCAAAAGACGCCTTCACATAGACCTCAATCAAATCGTCCTTCCCGATGACATCGCGAGCCAGAGCGCGAAGCGAATCGTTAGGCGTAATGAAGGAATTGATCGCCACCACTCCCGCGTGAACGAACAGTTTCGACACTTCGGCGATTCGACGAATATTCTCCGAGCGATCCTCGTCGGAAAACCCAAGCCCAGCGTTCAGTCCCGTCCGGATATTATCGCCATCGAGCACGTACACAAGTCGGCCTTCTGCATGGAGCCGCTTCTCCAACGCGGTGGCCAAGGTGCTCTTCCCTGATCCCGAAAGGCCACACATCCAAATCACTTTGGATCGTTGCCGCGTCAGCGTTTCTCGATCGGAGCGCTTCAAAAGCCGGTCGGTAATGGGATGGAGATTTTCCGTCATTGCGAGTCATTCAAGTCATCAACCCCCATTAGGCAAGGAAAGTCATCGGACGCCTAATCATCTTCGTCATCGTCTTAATCCGAAAGCCAAACAACCCACTTCGAGATTTCGAAGTAGCTACGCCGAGACCTCGGCGTGGAAAACAGCTCAACCACCCTCAACCTCTTTCCTCAAAACATGTATTCGCTCTCCAACGACGCCTTTCATCGCTTCAATCGAATCCGACGGAAGCGTCCGATAGTGATCCTCCAAAAACTCCAATGCCTCGCGTTTACGCCCTAGCTTCGACAACAATTCCCCATAAATCCGAAACGCGTAATACGGCGGGTCCTTCGCTTCGGTTGCCTTCAACAGACGTTCCGCGGCCGTTTCCAGGTCATCGAGCTTTCTCCAGTAGATCATGGACTCCTCAATATAGATATCCGGATTGTCGCTGTGATTCACTCGACTGGCCTCGAGAAACCGAAGCGCCCGATTCGCGTAATCGCGCGCGATTTCTCTGCCCTCTTCCGTATTCTCCAGTCGATCCGTATTCGCATCGCCCACCACCCAAGCAGGCATGTCATTGGCGATCACTCGAGAGCCATTCAGCCAGAACATTTCCGGCCTCGGATCGATGCTTGTCGCCAGGGAAATCTTTCCGAGCGTGCCCGCGAAATCGCGCTCTTCCCAATTCTCGTTTTTCGATAGCCAAACAAGATTCGCCGTCACCGAACGATACCCTCCCAGAATCGCAACCGACAAGCCTTGTCCGAATTCCGATCCCAGGTTTCGCAACGAAGCCACCTCCGCGCTCTGCCCCAGATCTTCGCTTATCGATCGGTCCAAGGGCGACGATGCGAATCCGAGCAGCAAAGCTGCCAGAGCGCATACCGGAATTATGGATACATTAGAGTTCACGTCGATTGAAGCTCGCGGCGGCGACCGCTAGATAGAAACTCGCGTAAAGCAAAGTGTAGACGAAAAGCTTCGCGTACAGCACCCAAGACAGACTCTCGCCCAACGCCAGCCTGTCGCCGACATCGAACAAATGGAAGTTCGGCAAGGCGTAGCTCGCCAACGCGTAGATCCCTTTGAGAATCCAGCTATCGACCGCGCCCCACGCTTCGGTCGCAATGTGCTGCAACTGGCCGACGATCCAGATCAACACGCCCATCACCATCGCGAAAAGCGCCGACGTCGCGTAGGTCGAAAAGAGAATCACCACCGCGCAGAGAATTCCTATCCGAAACGACTGAACCCCCGCGAAACAAAAAATGTCGCCGTAGTTCACGATTCGCCCGTCCTGAAATTCTTCGGGATACTCCGCCATGATCCCCGTTTCCCGCCACCAAAGAGCCAGCAGCAGGCAAACCGTCATCATCCCCAGAAAACACGCCACCGTCGCCCACGTTCCAAGAAATTTCCCCAAAACGAACTCCGACCGAAAAATCGGCTTGGCCAACAGCGTCAACGCCGTTCGATGCTCGATCTCCCCATAGAAAAGCTGGGCCGTGACGATTATCGCCAGCGCGGAGCCGAAAACCGTCATCCCGCCAAAACCGAAATCCGCGATAAACTTCAACTCGGACGAGCCGAAATTGAACTCCCGGAAAAGAAACGAGCTCGCTAGGGCGAAGATCGACAAGGCGGTCATCGCCAGAAAGAGCTTCATCCGGACCGCCTCGCGAAACGTGTTGCCCGCGATCGCCATAACTCTCCCCAGCGACCAACGCAGCCGTTCGTTCGCCTCAGTCGCCATCGCGCGCCTCCTTTTCCGACTCCCTCGCCAATTCCAGAAAAAGCTCTTCCAAACTGCGCGACGGCGGCGACACCGCTCCGCCCTTCTCGCGAGCGAGCTGCTCGATGGCCGACCGATCCGATTGCGCCACGCCGTCGATCCGAATCGATCCCGCAGCGACGTCCGTGGTGAGCGAATCGATCGTCCCCTCCCTCAGCAGTCGACCTCGACCCATGATCGCCACGCGATCGCAAATCGCTTCCACCTGCGAGAGCAGATGCGAGCACAGGAGAATCGTCTTTCCTTCACTCTTGAGTTCCAAAATCAACGCCGCGATATCCGCCGCCCCGATGGGATCGACTCCAGCCGTCGGCTCGTCCAAAATCACCAAATCCGGATCCCCGATCAGTGCCTGCGCCATACCGATTCGCTGAAGCATGCCTTTCGAATAGCCCCCGATGCGGCGATCGCCCGCATCCTCCAAGCCCACCTTCGCCAGCAAATCGCTTATCCGCTTTTCCAAGCCGCTCGACGGACGTCCCGAAAGTTTTCCGAAATAGGAAAGCAATTCACGGCCCGTCAAAAAGCGTTGAAAATAAGGAGCCTCCGGCAAGTACCCCACATCCTTCTTGATCTTCGGCGAAATCGTCTCCGGCGCAAGGAAGGCCGTTGTTGCCACCTTCTGCCCGAGAATCTCGCAGTAACCCGAGGTCGGGAAGAGGATGCCCAGCAAGATCTTCATTGTCGTGGTTTT
>JAJFLS010000253.1 GCA_021772595.1 Opitutales bacterium | reverse complement strand
CTCGAAGGCGGAGAGCAAGCTGGGTTCCGCTCCCTTCTTCAGCAACGCATTTCGCTCTTGCAGCAGTTTCTGAAACGTCTGCAACGCCCCAAAATACGATCGATCAACTCCGCAGAGAAATGCGTCAAGATACCGGCGGCGATTCCCCGGCGCGCCTCGCGCTAGTTGCATGTCGTTCGATGAAAGAATGACCGTTGGGAACCTCCCGACGAAATCGGACAACCGCCTCATCGGCTCGTCATCGATCCACACTTCCTTCCCCGTTTTCTTGATTCGCGCGCGAAGTTTCGTTTCGCCCAAGTCTTCGTGATCGATGTCGTAAACGATTTCCGAATACTCCGCCATCGGTCCGATTACTTTCCGATTCTCGTGCGTTCGAAAAGGGCGCAGCGCTGTCGCCAAACCCAAAGCCTCAAGCAGGTTTGTCTTCCCTTGCCCATTTTCGCCATGCAGAAATACGCGCGGCGCATCGATATCCAGTCGAGCGAATTCGATGTTCCGATAGTTGCTGACGCTAACGGTTTTGAACTTCATCTGCGCATACTTAGTATCCGAGATTCGGATCGCCGCCCAATGGCGACGGTTTCGCCGAATTCGGATCCAACAAATCTGCCTTGAAGAATTTGTGGGCCTGGAGGCCCGCCCGGAATGAAGCGCCCTTTTCTTTCACCGTTTCGGTAATCGATTCCAGCACTCCCTTATCTTTACGCTTAGACCATTCGGGATGAAGCCAGACCGGACGTCCGGCGATCGATTCGTCGAGCTCGCTTATCCAACGTTCTATAGAGCTCTCATCTTCAACGATTAGCTTTATTTCATCGGCCTTCTCGAGATTCGCTTTTAATGGCAGTTTCTCCCACTTCGGACTCAACGTTATCCAGTCCAAATCTCCTTGGATTTCGAAGCCCCCCGACGTTTCCAAATGACACTTCAATCCCCTATTCGCCAACTCGTCCGTCAGCGGCTTCAAGTCGTGAATAGCAGGCTCGCCGCCGGTGATCACGACGAATTCCGGTCGAGCCGATTCGGCGCGATTCGCAAGTTCAACCTCGCTTATCTTCGCGATTCTTTCGGGAACGAAATCAGGATGCCAAGTGCCCGCCGAATCGCACCAGCGACAGTGAACGGGGCATCCGAATAACCGAATGAAATACGCCGAACGACCCAAGTGAACGCCCTCCCCCTGCCACGAATGGAAAGTCTCGTGAACGGGATATTGCATCACCCTGCTACCGGCGCGTATGTCGCGCTGTTACGAGCGTCTTCCGTCACCGTGATCGACAGCAAAAACGCTCGACCTCGCGTCATCTCTTGTATCATAGGATTGGCGACGCCATACAAGTGCCTTGCCAATCCTTCGCTCGAGCATAGATCCACGATGAACTCCTTGTAGATCCGGCAACCGCTTGTCTCGTTGATTTTGAGGATATCGGCAAGCAAGGGATCGTCCCGATTGAAAACGCAGGCATGATCCAGGTTTTCGTCGATCCAGACGCGGAGCGGCTTGAGTTTGCCGAAATCCACGACGAATCCGCACTCATCCAATTCCTCGCAGCCGAACGTAAAAGTGAAGCTCCAATTGTGGCCGTGTATCTGCGCGCAATGGCCATCGTGCCGATGCTGACGGTGGGCAAAGGGAATTTCCGAATAGGTCTTCTGACAGGTAAACATCTGGATAATTTCGTTACTCCGAATAGCGCCAATCGCATTGGATCAGCGAATCAAGGCTCGGGGCATCCGACGCGTACGAAGTCGGATCCTCGATTTCCGCCAAGTGAAAAGCCTCGCGCCGCTCAATGCAAGTGCCGCATTTTCCGCAGTGCAGCGCTTCGCCCTTGTAGCAGGACCATGTTTTCGACAAAGGAGCTCCCAGCCGCGAGCCTTCCACGACAATCTCCCGCTTGCTCAGGTTGACGAACGGCCGATACAGCCAAACCGAACTCCAGTCGCAAAGCTGAATCGCCTGATCCAAAGCCGACGCAAACGCCTCTCGGCAATCCGGATAAATTGCATGGTCGCCGCTATGAGCGGCATAGGCAACCGCCTCCGCTTCCTCGGTAATCGCCCAAGCCGTCGCAACCGAAATCAGAATCATGTTTCGATTCGGCACCACAGTCTGCTTCATCGAAACTTCCTCGTAGTGCCCCTCCGGCACCTTCGTTTCCGAATCCGTCAATCCGCTATGGCCAAAAAGCGACGCAATCCCACGCAGATCTGCCACCTGATGCTTCACTCCGAGCTCCTCGCAAATCTCCCGCGCCGCCTCGATCTCTTTGCGATGCTTTTGCCCGTAGTCGATACTCAACGCCCCTTTCACCGTCACGCCGCTCTCCAGCATGGAGCGCAACATGACCGTCGAATCCATGCCGCCGGAATACACGGCAACAGCGGAATCAGGCATTTTCTGTGAAGCTATCGACATCGTGGCGGAGATAGACAGCCGCCATGGTCAAAAGTCAAGGCGCAGATCAACCCTCGCCTTGCTTCGGCTCCACGCTCGCAACGACCGCATCCTCCCAGCGAAGCCAGCGACCGCAAACTTGCCGAATCCGCTCCGGCTCGATTTCATCCATTCCGCCCGAGAGAATCTCACCCCATTCGCTCACCCAATCCGGATACTCCGAAACGCTGTAAAGAACGTTCTCTAAAATAAAGCGATTGTCCGCATGCCCCGCGTCATATCGCGCCATCAGCAACGTTTTCACCCGGTCCACTTCCTCATGGCTGGGCGGCGTTTCCGCTAGATCGCGACACACTTCCTCGATCGCCTCCAATACTGAATCCAGATTCTCGGTACTGCAGTCGGTCTCGATTCGAAATCGCTGGAAATCCGGAAACGCGGGAAAGCTCCAGTAATCGACTTTCGTCTCGTACGACGAGGCCATTTCTCTTCGCGTCTTCGCAATGATTCGGTCGCGGAGAATGCCTTCCGCAATCGTCAACGCCATTCGGTCTGAAAATGTCGACGGTCCCGGGCCAAGTATCCAATTTCCAATCGCCAACGAGCGTCCGTCCTGATTCTCTCCATAAGCGATCCGCTCGTAGCCGGGATTCGGATGATCAATCGGATTGGTCGTTTTTCCGGAATCGCCGGCCCGAGGTTTCTCCAGGGCTCCAAAACTAGCGGCGACGCCTTTCTTCGCAACCGACTCCTCGATATCTCCGACAACCACAATTTCGATACGGCTCGCGGCAATGCGTTCGCTCAACCATTCCTGCACTTCTTCTTGTTCAAGCTGATAGCCTTCGGTCAATTGCGGATCCCAAAACTCAGGCCGATTCGGAAACAACTTCCGCTGGACGTTTCGCTTCGCGAGAGCCAAGCCGTCCAGCTCTACGTGCAACGCTCGCAACATGTTCGTCTTGGCAAACGCGAATCCCTTTCTCGAAACGCTTCCTTTCTCCACATAGGAAGCGATCGTGTTCAGCAGCCACTCAAGCTCCGAAGCATCGCAGCGAGCGCGAAAGCATAGACAGTCGGTTCCTTCGATCGCATACGAGAAGTCGAACACGCGGGCGGAAAGCTCCTGATGGATCTCCTCCCAATCGTAACCCTCCACGCCGCTCCACAACAGCGAATCCATTGCGATCGACCGAATCGCCGGATTAGAAGGATTCGTTCCATTCAACGCCTGCGGACTCAATCGAATAAGCACGTGAGCAAAGCCGGGCTCGTTCCTCGTATTCAGATAAGTGAGTCGAGTCAGGTTTTCGTAATCGACGACAATCGCGTCGTCGACTCCATCGATATCCTTCTCCTCGATCGCTCCAATCTCATCGGAGTTCGATTGCCACACAACCGATCTTCGCAACTCGTAATCATAGGGCTCAACCTCGGTTTTCCGATACCCG
>JAJFLS010000252.1 GCA_021772595.1 Opitutales bacterium | reverse complement strand
GTAATATTCACACTACAAATGAAAACTAAGATTTATGATGCCGCGGAGTATAGCATCCATTTTGTAGCCAGCGGCCTCCATTTTTTTAACAATCGATTTGTAGAGAGGCGCTACGCTATGCCAGGCATCTCCAAGTATCGCCAAGCCCTTCTTCTGGTTTCCCGATTGGGCCACGACCGATGCTGCAGATAAATGTAGAGCTGCAAATAAACAAAGCGCTATTCTCTGTTTCATATTTCTATGGATTGTGTACTTAGGCGAATCGATATGTCAATACACTCAGTCTGAATCCATTTTATGCCTTTAAGAAGGTAGAAGAATGATGATGTTGAACCACCAACGCCCAAAAACTAAGAGCCAAATGCTAACCGCCAAAATGTATCCAATTATTTGTTCATCCGCTGGTATTCTCGCAGAGGCCTAATGTTCTGATTTTTATGACGGACGACATCGGCTATGGAGATATTCACGCCTTTAAATCCCCAATGTATTAAAAGTCCTACTATCCCATCCGCGAATTGACTTCTGACTCCCTTTCAAATTACAAGCGATCTTCTGATTCGCCCATTTTGCTGTATTGCCTGTGGAAAATCGGCACGAACAATTGTGAGATTATTGCTAATCAAAAATGCTCAACCGCCATTATAAAGGGTCGTGGTGGGGCGAGTCAGTCAATACACCATCACCGATGGATAAGCCAGTCTTATGGAAGATGGGCACGTTCATCCTTAGGATTCTCTATCCCTTGAAGCACGCTGCTCAGGAGTTTCCAATATCAGCAGAAAAACCATGTTAGGGGCGAGTCCAAATTGGGTAATTGCGAGGACCGAGATGGTTGATCTAGATTAGACCAAGTTGATCAGATCCTGATCTTGGTTGAGATCAAAGCCAATGGGGGAACTTCTCTAATTAGATAAACGAGCAAGCTGCTTAAGACAGACTTACATTTCATTCGCTAAGGCTTAATGAACTTACTTTCTACGCCTTGTTTACGAGAATACTTGGGTTCTCTTTTAATACACTGAATTCGTTGAACGTTGTACCGAAATTGTGTTGGGGATTAAACGCCAATGCCGAAAGCCATAATTCATTTTTTTGAATTGCAACATCGATTTTTAGCCGTTTGCAATACACATAAAAAATTGGGCTAAAAGCTGTAGGCATTGTGTATGCTACTCCTTGTTTGTTCTCGTACATATCCTCCTTGCTTTTTACTTTAAAAGCTTTAAGACCGCCAATATTGGTAAGCATGCCACCCATGTAATCCATAGGTTGAGTAATCATCACTTGGGCATTATAGTGAGGTCTTGCTAATTCCAATGCTTTTGCCGCAAATTGATGTAGAGTAATGGAAATTCTTTTCGACAATGTGTGTCCATAAGCATGCCCTTTTTCTTGGACCAATGGAGAACGGAAGATCCCCATGTGTGTTGAAGCGAAAAAGGGTTTCTTCGAGACACTAACCGTAACGCACATTTGGATATTCTTAAAATGTTCGAGGGTTGGACTTTTTGTTTTTGTGGTATCTGGATCAAGGGTTGAATAAGCGACATATTTATCAGATCCCATTCCAAACAATGCATTGTCAAATCCCTTGATCGCAGTACGTAGGGCAATCTGACGCTTTTTATCTTCCACTAGATCTAATTTATTTTTCATAGCGTCTTTGTATTTTAGCCAGAATTGGAAGGTTTTTTCATCTTGAATCGAGTCGAAAGCAAAATGCGTGATTTGGCCAGTACCTGCAGTACGTCGACCTCCTTCATGCACTTTTTCTTTCGTAAAGATTTCGTGACGAGTACCCGAAACTACAACTGACATAACTAATATTCGCTACCTAATAAACACTAAGTTTAAAAGAATGACCGTGCAAGATTCATCTACAATTCTCACGCTAAGAAACTGAAGCGGCAAGGAAAAAATCCGCTAGAATCGCAGTAGTGCAACAAAGCCGCACCTGATGCCGAAATACTATGTCTGCTCCGAACTCTGTTTGCGCACCTGCTCTTTTCAAGCAACACATCGAGCAAAACTAATACGATTCACTTATCTTGTTCCTAGTCACGAATACCAGTTGCTCTGGGCTTTGTGAGAACGTGTGGTGTTCAGATGTATAATCATAAATAGTCACCCCTGAATAATAACTCAACGCATTGATAATCAGCAACTAAAACTTGTGTTCATGGGATTTATTTGACAGTGTTTTTCGGATACTAACGAAAAACCCGGTCATAGAGATGATAAAGCCGAGCGAAAGTAACGACCAAGGGAGGAGAATTCCGTGCGTCAGCGCGCAACAGCGAGTCTTGGCCGAGTCGTTAAGCAATCTGAATGAATGGGACCTGGAGAGCGTGACAGCATGCGGACAACGAAAATCGATATTGAAGATGATTTTCAGCTTTTGGGGTCAGGAATGCTGGAGGATCCAACGGGCCAATGGGAACTCGACATCTCTCTGGCTCGGATCGCGATCGAGAACGTAGCCGTAGTTCCGTTTGAAGATGGACAGGAGATTGCTTACGGCGGGATTCAGACGGTATTGAGGCAGACAGGCAGTGCGACTGGTTACTTGAAGTATATGATAGTCGATTACAGCTGCGACGATATCACTACGAACTCGCCGATTTAGTTTCGTTGTTCAGTGTTGATGGAGCGTTTGAATCGGTGCCATTTCCTGAAAGGGAAATCGGGTAGACTGTGGAAGCCGAGGTTTGAGCTGTTGCGTGTCCGACATATGATGCAGTTTGGGCTGCAAAAACGATATGGAAAACTGGACACCATTGATCCTCTGATGAACGGTGTTGATCACGAGGCGCTCGAGCTCATCGACGCGCGAAATCTCGGCAATCTCGAACTTCGAGTTGACGCGTGGACTAGCTTGTAGCGACCGAATCGTGTGTGGGCGGTCGCTCTGTGTGAGGAGAACAAAATGTTCTTTCCCGCGCGTCGCTTCGGGCCGCGCTTTTGAATCGTCTAATCAGTGTTTACCAGCCTTGAACCTGAGCGATTCGAGCGAGGATGCTGATACCGTATTTGCCTTTTTGGCTACCGCCGTTGTCGATGTATTTTTTGACTAGTGGGAACGCGGGCTCGCCTATCCAATCCAGCGTGTTGTGGAGCATGGGTTCGTTTTCGGTGCCTTCGAAAAGCAGTTCGTCTAGGACGGCTAACGCTTGTTTGCTTTGTCCTGTCTTGATCAAGGTCCAAGCGGATAGGATGCGCACTTCGTGCGATTCGTCAGTGAGCGCTTGTTTCAATGTCGCGCTTGCAGAACGGGCATCTTTTTCCAGGAGATTCAATCCGACGCTCGCCCACCAGCGCATACCTTCGTCGTCGTCCGACATCCATTTCTTGAACGTTTTTAGATTCGCTTTGTCGCGTTCGAGAGCCAGGTCGGCGGCATCCAAGTATTTTTCCAGCGGATACAGTTTTTCATTTCGCGCCATCGCGTAGATAGTGAGGTTGTTTTCCGCAGCGCGTCGTTCGCGCATTTTCTCGGGCAACAGACCGGTGTCGTACAATTCGAGCTGCTTTTTGCGAAGCGCCGTTTTCAGCTCGGCGATCATCTTCTGATGTTTTGGAGCGTCGATAAGATTGTGGACGTTATCGAAGTCGCTCTTGTTGTCGTAGAACTCTTCGGATGCGCGTGGTTCGAAGAAGCGACCCGTAATCTCGTTCGTCTTGCCTTCTCGGTGATGCTGCTCCCAAGCAGGAGTCAATTGAGCTTTCCAAAGGTATGCTAAGTGATGGCCCGCAGGAGCGAATGGCATGTAGTTCTTGTGATACGAGTAACGTCCTGTTCGCATGAGCCGAACATGGTCGAGCCGCTCGTCAGCACGTTCGCGGAATCCTAAGTGATACTTGGGTGCGGGCTCAGCGTCGGCTCCCAAAAATACTGTCCCTTGGTAGGTGTTTGGGATATTGGCTCCAGCGAGGCTCAGCCACGTTTTTGGCATGTCGACGAAACTGACGATTCGGTCGACGGTCGTTCCTGGTTTGTTAC
Source organism: Opitutales bacterium (assembly GCA_021772595.1). Classification (GTDB taxonomy): domain Bacteria; phylum Verrucomicrobiota; class Verrucomicrobiia; order Opitutales; family Opitutaceae; genus Pelagisphaera. Next base: position 4,190 of record JAJFLS010000252.1, on the reverse strand, counting down.
CGGGATAAAGGTGCTTCATCTTTTCGGGAACGCGAATAATGAGCGGGCAGTGAACGCCGCTTGAGTAGAGAAATCGTTTGCTGCGGGCCATCACTCCACCGTGATCCGAATTGTAGATGATGATTGTATTATCGTACAAGCCATCCGCCTTGAGCGCGTCGATTGCATCTTGGACTTTTCGGTCCATGTTTTCGACCGCGTCGGCGTACTTAGCATAGGTTTTTCGAATCACTGGAAGGTCGGGGTGATACGAAAAGAGCTTCATTTTTGCAGGATCTTTTTTGACCTCGTCGTGACTTCCGTGAGCCCGGCTTTCGTGACTGTCGGTGATGTTGACGATCGCGAAAAACGGTTGTCCCGGCTTGCGCATTCGCCAGCCATATTGCTCTTTGCCGCCTTTGTAGTCCCAGGGGTCCTTGTCCTCACGGCCGCCGATATTGTAATCGGTTTTGCCCGGATTCGAGGTGTGGTAACCCGCTTGTTTCAGGAGATCGGGATAGTACTTGATAGTGTCGTGCGGAATTTCATTTCGGCTGCGCATCGGCTGCGTCCCGTTCGAAATCCCATACATCCCCGTAATCCAGACCGAACGAGTTGGGGCGCAGACGGCGGCATTGTCGAAGCAGTTGGTGTAGCGAAAACCCTCTTTCGCCAATTGGTCGATCGCTGGCGTGTTCGCGTTGGTACCGCCATAGCAACCGACCCATTTGACCCCGTTGTCCTCGCTGGTAATCCAAAGAATGTTTGGTTGGTCTTGGCCAAACGCCTGCTCGGGCATTGCGAGAACGCCATGTAAACAGGTAAATACAACCAGGGTAAAGCGACGCATCGCAAGTAGGGGAGAGTTTTTTAAATACATAGGACTGTTTGTAATCCAGTTCGAGTAGATCGGGGTTTCGGTTTGATTTGCGGGCTAGGCTGAGGGCTAGGTTCTGCCTTATCAAGTTGGAAATGGAATGGCTCGTCGTAGTGGGGGTGTTTCTTTTGGTCCCTTTGTTTGAAATTTTTAACCACTGATTTCACTGATGTACACTGATGACAAATTGTAGGACGGGTCGTTGACCCGTCGTTTTGAATGGGGTGTCGCCTCAGCCCATCGACTTTGCTCAGGATCTTCGACGAGGCGACCTATATGGGGACGAGGCGAAGCAGCCGTACCAAGTGACACTTTAAATCGGACCAGTGGATGAATCCACGAAAGCCAAATAGGTTGCAGTTTATCCTGCCTACATTAGGGATGAGCTAAATGAAGACATCGACCCTAAATTTGGTCTTCCTGCTGGTCTTTAGCCCACTGGAAACGCTTGCTTCTGATTTCGCGTCGCTCACTCCCGGAAAGAATGAAGTCCTGATCGAACACGATGGTCTACCCAGGAGACTGATCGTCACTACTCCGAAGACCTTCGATCGCCAAAGCGCCTATCCCATCCTGTTTTGCTTCCATGGCGCGGGAGGAAAAGCCGAAGGCCAGAGCAATCGGTGGAGTCCTCATGCTGATAAGCGTGGCATAATTGTTGTCAGTGCAGAAGCGGTTCAACCGCTCGCAAAGTGGAACTTCGTGGATGATTTTCATGAGGTGAATCATGATGATGTCGGATTTATTGCTCGTGTAGTTGAAATCCTGATTGAGCAGAAAATTGCAGATTCCAAAGCCATCTTCGCGACCGGGCATTCCAGCGGGGGGCTGTTTTGTTATCGGCTCGCTAAAGAAAGCACCTTGTTTGCGGCGCTGTCGCCTATGAGCTGTGGTATGGTAAAGGACGGGCATGAGCCAGACGAAAAGACGAAGCCTGTCCCGATCATGCAGGTAATTGGCGATCAGGACAAAAGTTTCAATGGATCCACTAACCCGAAAGTGACCATGTATTCGGCAGAGGAGCGTATCGAAGTTATGCGTACATTCAATCAATGCGACCCCGAACCTGTCGTGGTGGAGGACGGGAATGAGATCGTTGTGCGTACCTACGCCAGCCCGTCCGGCATAGAAGTGGCCTTGTGTGAAATCAAGGATCAAGAGCATCACATCAGAAGGGATCTCCGGGATCGCGCAGATTTTATTGCGATTGATTTTCTACTGAAAAACAAAGGAAAGTAGAAGCAGTAGGGGTTGTGCAGAGTGAATGGCTTTATCACACTTTTTGTATTCAATTTTGCGATGGATACCCAGTAATGACGTCGTTATGGGGAACGCTCCGAGCAATGATTTTGAAGCAAAATGGGGACAAGAGGCCGGATGGACGACCGCTGATTTCATTCCCATCGTGTTCCATGAACTCGGTGGCGAAGCGAGGTACCGATTGATTTGTAGGTCTCCCTGTTTACGATTGCGCACGTGATCAATTTGTTGCCTATCCGTTTGCAGTACTCAGCTTTGTTGCTGCTTTGCCTTTCGCCTGTCTTGCTTCGGTCAGAAGCCCCCAAGGGTCCTGAACGCTGGGAGGATACCATTGAACGATTCGAAGCGGCAGACGCCGTAACTCCCCCATCAAATGGCGCCGTTCTGCTGATCCGTGGATCGAACGCGCGCCGATGGAAGGATGTGGACGACTATTTCCCCGACCACACGGTCATCAATCGCGGATTTGGTGGAGCCCGTCTATACGAATTCTGCATTACGTGGATCGCCTCGTGCTTCCCTTGGAGCCCGATGTCATTATTCTGAACGCTGGCGGAAACGACATGAGCTGATCCTCTTTGTCTCTATTTCTTAATTCTCCGGAGTCAGCCGCAGGATCATGCCGCGTTGGTCGATGAGGACGTAGAGCGAGCCGTCCGGGGCGGTCTTGATATCGCGGATACGACCGGATTCGCGGAGAATGACTTCTTCTTTGACGACCTTATGCCCGTCTAGCACCAGCCGGAAAATACGTTGATGTTTCAGCGCCGCGACGAGCAGGTTGTTTTTCCAGGCGGGAAACAACGGACTGGATACGAACTCGATTCCACAGAGGGCGGGAGATGGGATCCAGTGATGTATCGGATTGACCATTCCGGGGAGGGATTTGTAGGGGGTAAGAACGGTTCCATCGCGATCCAGTCCTTGGGTTGCGAGCGGCCAGCCGTAGTTGGCGCCGGCCTGGAGGAGATTGAGCTCATCGCCACCCATTGGGCCGTGTTCTGTGGACCAGATTTCACGGGTTTCGGGATGAATTGCAAGGCCCTGGGCATTGCGCGTTCCATAGGCGAACACCGTCGGTAGGGCGCCATAACGCTCCAGTGAATTGTACGGATTGTCATCAACGGGCTGTCCATCGTCGTGAATACGGTGAAACTTGCCTTCCGGGCGGGACAGGTTTTGAGCATCTAGCTTTCGGCCTCGGTCGCCAATCGAGAAATAGAGGTGCCCGCTATCGTCGAATACCATTCGCGAGCCGAAATGATCTTGAATGACGGTGTAGTCCTCCGGTCGTGGATCATAGACTACTTCCTCATCGACCCACTCATGATTCCGTATTCGTCCTCTCACTATGCGGGTCGACCAAGGGCGTTTAACTTTGCCCGGTGGGATCGTGTCCACTTCATGGATATAACAGAGGTATATCCAGCCGTTCTCTTCGTACTGCGGGTGGAGGGCGATATCCATGAACCCGAACACCTGGCGCTGGCCCCATCGTTGACGGGCGGGAGAGGGCGTTCCGGTTATCGGCGCAGGGATCACCTTGCCATCAACCATCAGCCGAAGTTGACCGATGTGCTCCGAAAACAAGGCGGTCCGCTCATCCAGGAATTCAATTCCCCAGGGCTTTTTCAAGCCTTCCGCGAGAACCTCGACCTTGAGATTGTAATGTTCGGTTTCGGAACGTTCCCGGGGCGGCGGCGGTTCAACCCCCATCTCCTTCTCTTTTTCGAGGATGTATTTGAGGACCGCATCGATTTGGGGGTCGCTGAGGACCTTCCCCCAGGCGATCATTTGCGTGCCGACAATACCGAATTCGATATTGTTCCTGTGCAGGTCGTAATACGAGCCGTAGTTCCACATTCCGTCCAAAAAGCCAGGAAACTGCCCGCCCTCGAGGTTCGAGCCGTGGCATTGGGCGCAATAGGTGGCATAGATGTCGGCACCCTTGTTCAAATCCTGCGACGAGGCAGTCGGCGCGATCCATAGAATGGGAAGCAAGGCGGCGAGGCACTTGAAAACTGATACCGGTCGGCAGGGGACGATCTTCAAAAAGGCGTGCAATCGATTCATT
>JAJFLS010000251.1 GCA_021772595.1 Opitutales bacterium | reverse complement strand
TGAGCGTTTTGACGACCCAATCGCGATAGATCCATTGTTCGCGGGGCTTGTCTTTCTCGAAGCCGTTGGTGTCGGCGTAGCGGGCGACGTCGAGCCATTGGCGGGCCCACTTTTCGCCGAAGGCGGGACGTGCCATGAGTTCGTCGATCAGGGCATCGACGCTGGAGCGGGCGTTTTTTCGGTAGGCGGCGAGGAAGGAATCGATTTCCTGGGGGCTCGGAGGCAGCCCGATCAGGTCGAGGTAAATGCGTCGAACGAGGGTGTGAGCCGATGCGGGGGGCGAGGCTTCGATGCCTTCGTCGGCGAGCCGATTTCGGATGAAGGCGTCGATCGGTTGTTTTGAGGTTTTGGGCGGGGCACTTTTCTTCGGGGCGCTGAAAGCCCAGTGGGTTTCGTATTTTCCGCCTTGCTTGATCCAATTCGCGAGCAGGTCTTTTTCTTGGTCGGAAAGCGATTTCTTGGAATCCGTAGGGGGCATGCGCTCTTCCGAGAACTCGGTGTTGATTAAGTAGATCATCTCGCTCGCTTCCGTGTCGCCTGGAACGACGGCAACGATGCTTTCTCGTTCTGCATAAGCTCCTTCCGGCGTATCGAGGCGTCGCTCGGCCTCTCTAGCTTCTTCGTCAGGGCCGTGGCATTCGAAGCAGTTTTGGGAGAGGATGGGCAGGATATCTCGACTGTAGTCGATGTCGGGTTCGGCTACGGCTAGCGTCGCGGCTATAGGGGCGAGTGAAAGTATGAAGCGGGGCAGCATGTCGGTTGGGAAAGGTAAGTCTATGTTGTTGATTAATCGAATTTGGGTGGAGTTCAACAATTCGTTTTTATTTGAGGGCCACCGTGGGGTCGGCGGGTCGGAACGACGCAGTCGTCCCGCTACTGGGTGAACTTCCTGGGGAGTGGAGCGATTGCGTTGTTCCGGTGGCGTCGAGGGGGGTGAGGAAGGCTACTCGAATGGGCGCGGTTGCTTAGATTCGGCGAATCGTTGGAACGGGACGGCGCCCGTTCACTACCTTGAAACTCGATTTGAATGAGGTAGGGCCTGACTGACAGGCAGGCCGCGTTGGTTGAGTATTGATAAGGCAATGCGGACCGCCTGGCAGTCGGTCCCTACCTATTTGCGATCCAAAAGAGTGCTTATTAGACACTCTCCTAGGGGAGAAGCAGTCCTGTTTTTGCGCGTTCCTGGAGGAATGAATCGCTATTGAACAATCTTCGGGAATCACAGACAGTGGTCGGATGTCGGCGTATATTGTTATTCGGGTGGATGTTCGGGATCGGGAGGCGTATGGGGAATACATGCGTCACACGCCGAGGTTGATTAAGAAATATGGCGGTCGATTTATTGTTCGCGGCGGGGAGTCGGTGACACTTGAGGGTGATGAGGAAACGCTGCGGCTGGTGGTGATCGAGTTTGCCTCGCTGGATGACGCGAAGAACTTCTATCATTCAAGCGACTACCAAGAGGTGAAGAAGCTACGTGAAGGCGGTGGCGAGGCGCAGTTTGTTGCGGTGGATGGATATCCAGTCGAGGAATGGGATGCTGCTGTCGAGGAGAGCGAGAAAATTGAATTATGAAACTCGGTAAGCTCTCAATTCTGTTTTTAACGTTTGTATTCACATTTCCGATAATTGGAGAGGAGTCGGAGTGGACGCTGCCGTCCAAGGAGAATTTTCATCTATTCTTGCTTGCGGGCCAATCGAACATGGCGGGCAGGGGAGTGGTTGAGGAGCAGGACCGCAAGGTCCATCCTCGCGTGTTCGCGCTTGATAAAGACGGTAACTGGAAGCCCGCGGTCGACCCGATCCATTTCGACAAATCGGTCGCGGGAGTAGGGCTTGGCAAGTCGTTCGCCATCGCATTGACGGAACAGGACGAGAACATCGCGATCGGTCTGATGCCGGCCGCTTGCGGCGGCTCGCCGATTTCGAGTTGGGAACCGGGAGGCTACCACGATCAGACGAAGAGCCACCCGTATGATGATGCGATCGCGCGTGCTCGGAAGGCGATGGAAGATGGGGTGTTGAAGGGCGTACTTTGGCATCAGGGCGAGGCCGATAGTAGACAGGAGAGAGCTAGCGTATATGGAGTGAAGCTGAAGAGCTTGATCGAGCGAATTCGAATGGCGCTAGGTGACCCGTCAGTTCCCTTTGTCATTGGGCAGCTTGGGCAGTTCGCGGAGAAACCGTGGGACGAATCCCGAAAGCTCGTCAACGCGGCTCATATCAAAGCGGCGAAGGATGATCCGAAAGTTGGTTTTGTGTCGTCTGAGGGCCTTTCCTGTAAGAGCGATATTATCCATTTCGACACGAAATCGCTCAGAGAATTGGGTCGAAGATTCGCGGAGGTTTATTTGGAAATCGAGAAGTGAACAATTTTCAAGCTGTATGAGTAAATTCGATACTGAGGATAGGCCAAAGATTTTGGCCATTGGAGCGCATCCGGATGACTGCGATGTCAAGGCTGGAGGCTGCGCGATTCTATGGGCGCGGGCCGGGTGCGTGGTTCGTTTCGTTTCGACGACGAATGGCGATGCGGGTCATCATGAGCAGTCCGGCGAAAAACTGGCCGAGCGTCGCAAGGCCGAGGCCAAGGCTGCTGGAGAAGTGGCGGGTATTGAATATCAGGTTTTGGACAACCCAGACGGCCAGCTCGTTCCTGGCTTAGAACAACGTTGGGAGCTGATACGGCTGATACGTTCATTCCGTCCCGATCTTATTCTGACACACCGGCCGAACGATTATCATCCCGATCATCGCTATACGTCGCAGCTCGTGCAGGACTGCTCATATTTGATTGGCGTTCCGAATATCTGTCCGGATTCGCCGAGACTGGAAGCTGCTCCCGTTATGGCCTATTTCTGGGACGAATTCAAAAAGCCTATGCCGTTCAAAACCGATGTGGCGGTGGATATCGACTCGGTTATGGATACGAAGCTCCGCATGTTGGATTGCCATGCGTCTCAGTTCTACGAGTGGTTGCCGTGGATTGATCGGCATGGTATCCAGATGCCGGATAATCCGGGCCAGCGTCTCGAGGTATTGGGGAGCTTCATGCGTCAATTCAATCGACCTAGCGAGGAAGCTCGTGAATTCCTGAAGCGTTATTACGGGGATGCTCAAGGCGTGGCGGTGGTCAGCGCGGAATGTTTTGAAGCTTGCGAATACGGCGCAATGTTGGATGGGGCGGCGATCCGGCGATTGTTTCCTTTTTTAGGTGATGTGTAGCTCAGTGCTTTAGCCTGATTTTTTAATTTAGTTGCGGCTCAGCTCAAGGTTCTGAGCTACTGTTGGGTTTTTCTTAGAGAGTGTCTAGTGAATGCCGTGAAGGCTCGGGGCGGCGCCCGAGCACTACCTTTTCTCGAGCGAAGCTCGAGTATCGGGTCGCGTCCGGGCGCCGTCCCGGATGAATAATGCGGTATATTGAAATTATTGGACAGTCTCTCAGGGTCTGTTTGCTGCGGTTGGTCGTCTTATCTCATGCTTGCTTTGGCGATCGGATTCGCTCCATTGTCGCTCGATGAATCGGTTTGCTGTATTTTGTTTTCTGCTGGTTTCCGTGTCGGTCGCGTCTGGAGATCGGCCAAACATCATCTTGTTGCTGGCGGATGATTTGGGCCACGGGGATCTGTCGAGTTTCGGCAGTCCGGCGGTGAAGACGCCTAATTTGGATCGGCTCGCTGTTGAGGGGATGAAGTTCACGAGCTTCTACTCCGCTTCGGCAGTGTGCTCGCCGACGCGGGCTTCGGTACTGACGGGACGCTATCCGCTGCGATTCGGCATCACGAAACATTTCAACGACGTCGATCTTTGGCTGCCGGAAACTTCGACCACGGTGGCGGAGCTTTTGCGCGGCGCGGGCTACACGACGATTCACGTTGGCAAATGGCATTTGGGCGGGCTTCATGTCGATGCCGAGGGGCGTCGTTTGACGGGGCAGCCAGGACCTCGACAGCACGGGTTCGACTTTTATCAAACGCAGATCGAGCAGCAGCCGTTGCGCGGGAAGATGGGCAGTGGCCGAACGCTTTTTAGAGAGGGTGGGACGGTTCTACTCCGCAATGACGAGCGTGTTCTCAGCGACGATCCTTTCTACGCCAAACATTTTACGGATGCCAATGGCGACTTCGCCGTGCAGATGATCGAGGAGCACGCCAATTCGGAAAAACCGTTCTTTCTAAACCTGTGGTGGGTCGTTCCGCACAAGCCCTACGAGCCGGCGCCGGAACCTCATTGGTCTGAGACGGACGCGGAAGGCATTAGCGACGATCAGCATCGGTTCCGTTCGATGATGCAACACATGGATGCGAAGGTGGGTGGAGTTCTGGATACACTTGATCGGCTCGGGATTGCGGAGAACACGCTCGTGCTATTCACCAGCGACAATGGGGCCGCGTACGAAGGTTACATAGGCGAATTGAAGGGGGGCAAAACGGATTTGCACGAAGGGGGCGTTCGCGTGCCGATGATCGCTCGCTGGCCTGGGAAGATTGCGGCTGGTCGCGAGACGGCGGTAATGGGGCATAGCACTGATTTGCTTCCGACCTTCGTCGATGCGGCAGGGACTGAGATTCCAGGCGATCTTTCCCTCGATGGCTTGAGTCTATTGCCGCATTTGGTTGGAGGGCCTCCGCCGAGCGACGAACAACGCGGTACGGTTTTCTGGCAAATGGATCTTTATAGACATCTCCAGCGGCACTATCCAAAACCAGAGCCTTTTGCTACCGAGGTAGTCCGACGCGGAAACTGGAAACTGCTGGCGTTAAACGGCGAGCCCGTGGAGCTTTACGATGTAGGCGAGGATCCAAATGAGCAGAGTGATCGTCTCGCCCGGCATCCTGAATTGGCAGCTTCGATGGAGTCGGAATTGAAGGCTTGGTTGGCGGAGGAACGCGTTGGGCAATGAAGAGGGTACGCGATCAGCGATCGCGTCTACAGGGCTTTTGGTTTAAGCGCTGACAAGCGAACCTGCTACTCTTCCGCGAGTGATTGGCGGATGCTATTGGAATAGTTCGATTGGATTTTCGAGAGGCGCTCGACCACTTCGGGATGGCGCGAGGCGAGGTTGGTCATCTCGGTTGGATCGATGGCGAGATTGGAAAGGAAGAGTTTGTCGTCTTTAGTGATCGGGGCCTTGTTCGAACGATCGGTGGGATTGCCCATAAGTTTCCAGTCGCCTTCCCGTGTCACCCACTGAACATTTTTACCTTTGCCGAGCTCCCAGTAGAAAGTCTCGTGGGGCGATGAGGCATTGTCCGAGAGAAGGACCTTCTTGAGGGATCGACCATCGATGTGGCGCTTGGGAAGATCGATCCCGCAGAGTTCCGCGATGGTTGGGAACCAATCTTCGCCGGTCGCGAATTGATCGCGAACCTGGTTTTCCTGGATAACGCCGGGGAGAGTGACGATGGAGGGGACGCGAATTCCCCCTTCGAATAGGCAGCCTTTGGCGCCGCGGTACTGTCCGGCGGAGCCGCCTCCGAAGAAAGCGCGCTCTTCGGTGGAGTGGCCGTGGTCGGATTGAAAAATAATGAGCGTGTTGTCGGTCAGGCCGGAAGCGTCTAGATGTTTGAGGACGCTTCCGATGCGTTCATCTAAAGTCGAAACAAACGCGTTGTATTTGTTTCTAGGCGACGGCAGATCCTTGTACCGTTCTCTCCATTTATCAGTGCCTTGGAGCGGGTAATGCGGAGAGTTGATCGCCCAGTAAATGAAGAACGGCTTTTCGCGGTTTCGACTTATGAATGCGTTCATCTCGCGAACCATGCCGTCTGGGAAGAAGAGACCGTCTTCGTGGATGTGTTCGCCGTTTTTCCAGAGGTCGTGGCGATTGGGTCCATTCCAGTAGAAGAATTGTGAATAGTTGTCGATGCATCCGCCCATGTGTCCCCACGAGAAGTCGAAGCCCTGGGCGTTAGGCATGGTTTCGGGCGTGTATCCAAGATGCCACTTCCCAATGTGTCCCGTAGCGTATCCAGCGTCTTTCATCATTTCCGCAATGGTGACCTGTTCGGTGGGCATTCCGGGAGTGCCTTCCAGAGAACTGACATTTCCAGGGACGCCTGCCCGGGCCGGAAAACGTCCGGTAAGCAAGCCGGCTCGACTGGCGGAGCAGATTGCCGAAGGAGCATACATCTGGCGAAATCTTACACCGCGAGCGGCAAGCGAATCAATGTGCGGAGTTTCGATATCCGAAGTGCCGTAGCAACCGAGATCCATCGTGCCCTGATCATCGGTATAGATGATGATGACGTTTGGTTTCGATTCGGCCCCTGCAGCAGAGATGGAAAAGGCAGCGATTGCCAAGACGGTGATCGTTTCAGCGCAAATCGATTGGAGTTTCATGGGGAAAGAGCGGGTGGTGAAAGGCCTATTCGCTTCGGCTGATTTTCGTATCTGGGTCGTTCGTGTTGAAGGCGAAGGGTAGTTTCACTTTCACCGCGACGGGTTCGCCGTTACGAGTGCCTGCTTTGAACTGGCCGCTTTTAATTGCTGCGATGGTGTTGTTAGCGAATCCGGGGTGGCTTGCCTCGACCACTTTGATTTTGGTGGGACGTCCTCTTTCGTCGATTACGAACTCGACGATCACTTTTGCATTTATCCCTTTTTCGAATAGTCCTTTGGGATAGATCGGTTTGGGAACGAATAGAATTCTAGGGGGAGCGGTCTTTCCAATGGCGGTCGCTTCGGTCGGTTGCGATTTGCCGGGGGTGTCGTTCGAGTTCGACGAAACGGTTTCGCAGCCTGTGAGGATAATGGGGAGGAGAAGGAGAGGCGTTAGGAGTTTGATCTTCATAGTGGGTATAACGAGATGGGGAGGTTATCCGAATGGGGAGTTGGATTGTCGATTAGATTTTGATTCTGCGAGCAGTTGTCGAATAAATCTGTTTCTAGGTTTCAATAGGTAGGGACCAACTGCCAGGCGATCCGCAATTGCGGTGGCAAGGCTCAAAAGAAGCGGCAAGCATAGCAGTCAGGCCCTACCATTGGGCTTATTCGATATTCTCTAGAACATACGCTGCAGCCTTCCCGAGAATTCCGGTGTATCCAAGACCGGATACCGAGATCGCGTTGGGTTTGTCGATTTCGAATTGATCTAGTTGGCCATCGAATAGCTGGGACTGCCAACCTTTGGAAGTCCTTGTCTGAACGAGCCAAAAACGCACGCTCGACTGGGGAGCGATCTTCAACATTAGACGCTTGTCGGCGGGGGTGATCAGTATGGTCGGCTTTTGGGGCGCTTTGCCTTTCAGCCATTTGCTGGGAGGGACGAGCGCGGGAGTGGGGTAGGTGGTTCGCTTGAGAAGCTTTTGGACACCGCCTTGATCGTTGATCACGCTGTCGGCACTCCAATGCGAATGTCCTGGGAATCCTTTCTTGGCATTGCGGATGAGAGCAATCTGGTTGTGCATTTCGGCGGCGGGGCGGATTTTGCCCTCTCGCTTTCCGGTGACGCGATCTGTTGCGATGCCGGGCCAGAGGTGACGGTTTTTCTTGTTTTCGGAGACCCACCAGTCGAGGAGTAACGGGAAACTCTGGCCCTTCGAATCAATGGTCCAATAGAGCTGCGGCATCATGTAGTCCATCCAACCCCTGCGGAGCCATTTCCGTGAATCGGCGTAGAGGTACGCGTAGGCGTCGAGTCCGGCTATGGTTCCTTTGGGGATGCTGGGTCGCCAAATCCCGAAGGGGCTGATGCCGAACTTCACCCACGGTTTGGATTTTTTGATGCGGGTGTGGAGTTCTTGGATGAATTTATCGACGTTGGCTCGTCGCCAGTTGTCGAGATTTCCGCGACCGAAACGCTCGAAGGTATCTTCATCGGGAAATGGAAGGCTGTCCTCGTTGTTTGGGTACGGATAGGGATAGAAGTAGTCGTCGATGTGTACGCCGTCGATGTCGTAGCGTTCAACGACGTCGATCATAACGCGAATGGAATAGTCTCTAACGGCAGGGTTTCCAGGATCGAGCCAGAGGTAGTCGCCGTATCGTTTAACCCAATCGCTTCGCGTGTTGACGATATGGCTATCGGAAATCTTGTTCTTGTAATTGGTCTGGGCTCGGAAGGGATTGAACCAGGCGTGTAGCTCGAGTCCTCGTCGATGAGCTTCCGTTACCGCGAACGCTAGAGGATCGTATC
>JAJFLS010000026.1 GCA_021772595.1 Opitutales bacterium | reverse complement strand
CCAGAATGCGAAACGTCCATTTCCAAAACCGCATCCTCAAGTTCTTCCGCAGAAAGAACCTCCCCCGAAAAGTTCGAACCAATCATCAATCGACCATCGGTCGTAACCCCTGCCTGAACCGGCAACTCCTGCTGTAATTCTCCACCAAACCCGTCCGCAATATCGTGCAATACATTCGAACGATAATCATTCCGGTGCCCGAGTGTCGCAAATTTGAATCCGGCAAAAATCACCTTATCGCTCGGCACAATCTCTCGATCCATTAGACCCAGCCGTACCGTCGTACGAAAAGAGCCGTTGCCGGGCTTCATCTGGTGCGTAAGCGAATGCAACTCGTTCACCCAACCTCCATGCGTACACTCCAAACGCCCATTCGAAAGCTGCCAATTCATCAACGGATTCGACCAATATTCCGGGCCAATCCAAGTTCGCGTAACGTCCTCCTTAATACGCGGCAGATTCGGGATTTCGGTCCTGGAACAGGATAGGCCAAAGATCGAAAGAGCCGCGGCAAGTAAAAGAGTAGAGTTTTTCATTAAAAGCTAACGATAGTCTGGCTGCACGAGACGTTCCCAAACACCCACATCTCTATATTCTTTTTGAGACTGCCTCAGCTCGCTTTTCAGTTCGCCAATCAAGCCAGCATACGCGGGATCGGAATAGAGATTGTTCACTTCATTGGGGTCCTCCGCTAGGTCGAAAAACTCCCAATAGTCGCTTTTGCTATAGAATTCGATAAGCTTATAGCGATCCGTCCGAACCCCGCGGTGTGGTCCGATGCGATGCGCCGTGAAATAGTTGAACGAGGGATCGACCATATCGGCACGCGATGCATCGCGGAGTGCCCAGGAGTTTTCGTAATACGAATAATAAATCGATTCCCGCCATTTGACCTCCTTTTTCTCCAACAGAGGCGCGAGGCTTTCGCCTTGCATAACTTCTGGAATGGAGATGCCTGCGTAATCGAGGATGGTCGGCGCTATATCGATATTGACCGCCATTCTATCCTCGACCGGACTAGGATCGATTCGATCCGGATAGCGGACAAGCAGCGGAATCCGGAGTGCCGGCTCGTACATGAAACGCTTATCGTACCAACCATGTTCGCCCAGAAAAAACCCATTGTCGGTTGTATAGATCACCAGCGTTTGGTTCGCGAGTCCTTCGTCATCTAAATAGTCCAATACGCGACTGATCCCTTCGTCTATACTGGCAACGGCTCGATAGTGATCCTTAACGAATCGCTGAAAGACCCACTTCTTCTTTTCAACATCGGATAAGTTCGGCGGAAGATCCTCGTAGTCGCCCGCCACGCTGACATCGAAACGCATATCCGCCGCCTTGCCCGCAACCATCCGAGTCGCGTAATCGTCGTTGAACGTCTCGGGATAAGGGAATTCAATATCCTGATACAGCTCCTCATGCCGCAGCGCAGGCGTAAAGGGACGATGAGGCCCCTTCTGTTGATACACGAGACAGAACGGCTTGCTCTGGTCCACGCCTTCAAGGTACTTCAGCGCGCGTTCCGTGATCAGATCCGTCACGTAGCCTTCATCCTTTATCCGACTCCCGTTTTCGATGAATTCCGGATCGAAATAGACTCCCTGCCCTGGAAGGATGCAGGAGTAATCGAAGCCCCTCGGATCGTGCGGTAAGTGCCATTTTCCAATGATCCCAGTTTGGTATCCCGCCTTTTGAAGCAGCAATGGGAAGGTAGGCAGCGAAGGATCCAGCGCTTCCACGCGCCCCTTCCCTTCCGAGTTGCCCATTATTCCATTAACCCCTGAATAGCATCCCGTCAGGATCGAAGCGCGAGACGGCGCGCAAAGAGAATTCGTCGCGAACGCGTTTGCGAACCGCACTCCCTCTCGGGCCAGTCGATCCATCCCAGGCGTATTGATTAAATCATCACCCGCGCAACTCATCTGATCATGCGTATGATCATCGGTCATGATGAAAATGATATTCGGGCGCTGTTTGGCAGTCGCGTTCTTCGACTCCTCAGAAGAGCACCCTGAGAATAACGCGAAGCATCCCAATAGGATTACAACGAGAACCGAATTTCGGCGACGAAACGCCCGCGCGTTTGAAAATAAATTACAACTCATAGTTTCAGAAGGAAGTTTAGCATCGTTCACAAAAGCATTCCAAGGTAGCGGCCGATCTCGGAGGATCGAGAGGTGACTATTCTCATGGGCGCACGGGAGTTCCGTCAGGGCGCCGAACGATCGGCCGGTACCAGGGCTCTTCCGGCAGGGGAAATTTGGCCGCAACCGCTTCATCGATATCGATACCGAATCCGGGCGCTTCGTTGATATGCATGTAGCCGTTTTCGAAGGTCGGACATCCGGGGAAGACTTCCTGCGTTTCCGGCCTAAAATCTGTCTGCTCCTGAATCCCGAAATTCCAAATCGCTAGATCGATATGGGCATTGCCGACATGCCCAACTGGCGACGTGTTTCCGGGTCCATGCCAGGCCGTTCTTACATTGAACCACTCCGCTAGACGAGCGACTTTCATAGCCGGGGTAATGCCTCCGATCTGAGAAATATGGATACGCACGAAATCGATCAGGCGATCAGTGATCAGCCCCACCCACTCGTGGGAATTATTGAACAACTCGCCCATCGCGAGCGCGCATGAAGTTTGCTCACGGAGGATTTTATAGTAGCCGATATCCTCGGGAGCGAATGCGTCCTCGATGAAGAAGGGGCGATATTGTTCGAGCTCTTTTACAAGGTTGATCGCTTCGATCGGCGGTATCAGCTCGTGGATGTCGTGCAACAACTCTACCTCTTCCCCGAACTCCGAGCGAATGTGTTCGAACATTTCGGGGACGATTTTCATGTAGGGGCGGATTTCGACGACTTCGTCGGTTTCAACGCCAAAACCGGCCTTCTTGAAATCCGGTTCGCCCGACAAGTGAGGCGATCCGTATTTGCCGAACTGAATACGAATGTGGCGAAATCCTTGCTCTCTATAGCCACGTACGCTGTCGGCCAATTCCTTAAGATCGCGGCCGCTCGCATGCGCATAGCAGTCTACCGCGAAACGGCACTTCCCCCCGAGAAGCTGATAGACTGGCATACCCGCGCGCTTGCCTTTGATATCCCAGAGCGCCTGATCGACACCAGCCAAGACAGTGTTGAGGATCGGTCCATTGCGCCAGTAGGAACTCACGTTCACCGTCTGCCAGATGTCTTCTATATTATCCGGATCCTTTCCTTTTAGCAATGGTGCCAGATATTCGTCGACCGCCGTTGTGAGCGTTTTATATCTTCGTATGCCGGTTGCGCAACCGATCCCATACAAACCGGGCTCACTGGTTTCAACCTTCACCACGCTAAAACCCGTTCCGTTGGGATAAGCGTGTACTATTCGAACGTCCGTTATTTTGAGAGGCGCCAGGCCTCGAGTAGCATTGCCATACCGCTGAGCGGCGGCTTCGTTTTGTCCGAAGGCTGAATTTGACAAACCTGCTGCGGATCCCGCAGCCAACATTGTAATAGCGTCACGTCGATTCATGGGGGAATGGGGTTAATACTTTGAATACCTGACCGGAAGGTCACTCTCTACACTCTTGGCGAAAAAGTCTACAACAGGTTTTGGCTATCGCCCCCCAATGCCTATGAACCATCTTTAATCAGTCGCTTTCTCGTGGTTTTCCAGTCTGCTCGAAAATCGCCGGCAGATCGGATCTCGATTCGGTCTAGAAGATACCCAGTGCCGGTCGCATCGAGATTGAACGTGCCGTATCGATCCTTTGCAATCAGCTCGTCATTCCCGTAAAGAACGTGACCGTCTATTTGCACAACAACTTCGGTCCCCTTTACTTCCGCGATTATCTCGTACCACCTGTCGGGCTCCAGTCGGAGTTCAGGCGCCTCTCGCAAAACCTTCGACGAGACTTCCTTGTCCCGTCCCATAAGATGGTTTTCCAGCAAGAGCGTCGTACCCTCTCTAGAGAAAGTCGTCCGAATGACGCGGTGTCCCATGTCAATATAAACCAATCCTTTGGCGAGCGACTTAGCGTTCGTCGGTTTGTTGTATTTCCAACGAAATCGACAGACGTAATCCTTTGGCAAACCGACCAAGCCGGCTCGGGCAAAATCGCTGTCGCCCCACTTACTCTTTTTCCCCGTCCCTTCGTTTGCAACCACAGGAGGAATCACATGAAAATGCCCATTCTTAACCTTGAAGGTGGTTTCTTTTCGGAACGAAATCCACTTTTTGCTAACATCACTCGCCTTGTCGAATTCCAAAGAGACAATTCGTTCGCCGGGAACAACCATCAACGGTTCCGGCGATGCAGAAAGGACCGCGGAACTTAGAGCAAGTGCAAGGAACAGGGAATTCAAGAGATACTTCATAAAGAGTCTAATGGATAGGATTCCCAGCCGCTAACAGGTTCTGGACTTCGATTGGCGACAATGATCCACAACCACGCAAAATCGATTCTCCCGGACTTTCCCGTCCTCGGCCAGCTCCTGGCCGCTACAGACATTCTGCAATTGACGTCACCCTAACTGACTTCAGGTTTTGGCTATGATTACTCCCCGATCAAAATTGCTGCCGACCGCCTTCGTTTTGGCACTAAGCGTTCTTTTCCAATTCGCAAACGCGGAAGCTGCCCAGCCCAATATTCTCTGGATCATCGCTGAGGACATGGGCCCGGAACTCGGTTGCTACGGAACCCCTGAAGCGACCACCCCCGCTCTGGACGAGCTCGCTGCGAGCGGCATCCGCTACAACCGCACGTACACGGTCACCGGAGTCTGCTCGACCAGTCGCTCCTCGTTTATGACCGGCATGTACGCGATGTCGATCGGCGCCCACAACCACCGGTCTCACCGCGATGACGATTTTCAATTGCCCGACGGAGTACGCGTCCTCACAGACTGGTTACGGCCAGAAGGATACACCACCGCCAACATCAGACAGCTTACTCCGGATACCGAGCTGCAGAAGTTCTTCAAGGGAACGGGGAAAACGGACTGGAACTTCACCTACGAAAGCCCCGTGGACTCCACGCTCAAACCGTTCGACACGGACAACTGGGACGATCTGAAAGATAACCAGCCGTTTTACGCGCAAATCAATTTCTCCGAAACGCATCGCGGCGGAGCGTGGAATGACGCCCACAACGAGATCCCAGAAGAATCTCTGGCCGACCCCGCGAAAGTAAGCATACCGCCTTACTACCCCGATCATCCGGTCACCCGAGGTGTGTGGGCCCAATATTTGAATACAGTGATGGCGGTCGACAGGAAAGTCGCGTTTATCCGAGAACTTCTCGTCCGTGACGGCCTCGACAAGAACACCGTCGTTGTCTTCATGGGAGACCACGGGCGCGCCATGCCGCGGTCCAAGCAATGGGTCTACGATTCCGGCCTCAGCATCCCGCTGATAATCTACTGGCCCCAAGGCAACCCGGACCTCCCCACCCCTTCCCATTATCAGCGAGGATCGGTCAATGATCAGCTCATTCAATCCATCGATCTCTCCGCCACCACTCTAGCCATGGCTGGCCTGAAGAAGCCCGCCAAGATGCAAGGCCGCGTTTTCCTAGGCGACCAGAGCGAACCCGAACGCGACTACTCTTTCGGCGGACGCGATCGAGGGGACGAGACAGTCCTCATGATCCGCACCGTACGCGGTAAGCGGTACCGCTACCTCCGCAACAAGTATCCCGAAAAACCTTTTCTCAAAATCAACCGCTACAAGGAGGCTTCCTACCCGATTATCGGCGTGATGCGCGACCTGCACTCGCAGGGCAAATTGACCGGTCCGGCCGCCGCACTCATGGCGCCCAATCGTCCCCGAGAAGAACTATACGACCTCCAGAACGACCCCTGGGAAATCCACAATCTCAACGACTCGCCCGATCACGCCAAAATCAAAGCGCGCCTCAGCCAAACCTTGGACGCATGGATGGATCGCATCGACGACAAAGGCCGCATTTCGGAACCCGATGAAATCCCCGCTTACTGGGAAGAGGCAATGATCAAAGCCTACAGCAAACGCCTCGCCGAACGCCCCAAGGATTGGTATCTGACCGCCCCCGCATTGGGACCTTACACGATCGAAGCAAAGAACTAACCAACGATCGGGGAAGGACTGCGTCTCTTGAAACGATTTTGAACTGGCCCTGCTGTCTCCCCCGGGGGAACACCGGCTGCAATTGGCACGCATAGCTTGAGCCCTTGAAACCTTGCCATCGAGGCCCCGCTCATCTCGATTTCCGCCAGCGTGTCCAAGGAAGACCGAGCCAAGGTCTTGGCTGCGGGGTATTCAGCTTTTCTAGACAAGCCGATCAGCTGGAGCGATCTGGCCTCGAAACTGGAGGAATGCCTGTCATTACAATGGCTATACGAAGAAGGCGAAAGCGAACGCGAAGAAACGGAGGCATTCGCCCTACCCCCGAAGGCGAAACTGGAGGAGCTGGCAAGATTCGCGAAGATGGGGAGCATCGACAACATCAACGACTGGGCCAAGCAATTGGCCTCCGAAAGCGAACACTACCAACCCCTGACCCGCGCGCTGCTCGAATTAAGCGAGAATTTCGACATCAAAGGCGTCCACTCCCTCGTCAACCGATGCCTAGAGCGAGCGGAGAGCTGACGCCAGCGCCCAGCGCCCCCCTGCCCTTCCAGCAGATCCTCCTCTTGACGGGCCAGCGCAACACGACCGTATGACCGCTGAACAAGCTTTCGATCACACATGAATTAGCGGGGTTTCCACAAGCATTTAACATTAGTTAGTTCTGGTAAAACCCTCGTATCGCATTTAGATATTCAATCAGGACCTTCACTGTTTGAACGTTCCGCCGGACTAAGAAAAAGGCGAGATAGAGCTTGCGCGCTATCAATAGCGAAAGACAGTGGGAGCCAATGCCTTACAATGCGATGAGAAGCACTGCGTTCGCCATTTTAAGCCTAATGTTCGCAGGCGCGCTTCCGACATTGGGTTCCGCCCAGAATGGAGGCGATCCAGTGGCGCCGGAACTGAAATTCTCCCATCCTGCCCAAGGAAACGGGCTCGGGAACGCCAGCGTCATATCGATCCTGCAAGACTACCAAGGCTTCATTTGGCTAGGCACGCTTCAGCATGGTCTCAACCGCTACGACGGCCATGAATTCAAGACCTACCGGTTTGACTGGAAAGACGAACGCAGCCTGGGAAGCAACTACATTTGGAGCGTGTTCGAGGACAGCGAGAACACGCTGTGGGTCGGCACCATCGGAGGAGGCCTGAACCGATATGATCGAGCCACCGACAGCTTCATTCGCTATGCCCCCGACCCCGACGAACCCAACATCCGCTTGGCGCGTGGCTTGGCGAGTGGGAACGCCAAAGCCATCTGTAGTGATTCGAACAGCATTTTGTGGGTGGGCAGCTCCAATGGATTGCACAAGCTCGATCACGAGACCGGCGAATTCTTCGGCTACCGATTAAATCCGAACCACCCCAACGCGCTCTTGGGCCAACCCATATTCTCCATGATCGAAGACCGGGAAACCGGCTTGCTATGGCTGGGGATCAGGAACGAAGGCCTAACGCTCTTCGACCCGACTGGGGAGCGAATGGTCCACCGCTACAAATCCGATCGCAGGGATCCGCTCAGCCTCAGCAGCAACAATGTCGATTCAATCCATCAGGACCGAGAAGGCCAACTATGGTTCGCCACCCCCAACGGCCTCAATCGCTTCGACCGCGAAACGGAAACATTCACTCGATATCTCAACGACCCGGACGACCCCGGCAGCCTGAGCCACAACTCGGTCAACCAGTCGTACGAGGACAGCTCCGGCAACTTTTGGGTGGCAACCAGCGGGGGGCTCAACCTGTTCGATCGCGAAACGGAAACGTTCCACCACTATCTCCACGACCCGAAAGATCCGAACAGCCTTCGCGACAGCGATTGCGTGGCGATCTACGAAGACGACGGCGGCGCTCTTTGGATTGGCACCCGCAACGGCGGCGTAAACCGTCTGGCTGCGGAAATCAAAAGTTTCGAGTCCTACCGCCACGATCCCGACGATCCGAACAGCCTGAACGGGAACATCATAAGCGGGATCCTCGTGGACCGGGACGGCGACCTGTGGGTCGGCGCTCAAAACGGGCTCAACCGATTCGATGGGCAAACCTTCATCCGCTATACCCACGACTCCGAGGACGCGGACAGCATCGCCGCCAATTCTCAACTCAACATCAGCGAAGATCCGCAGGGAGGGCTGTGGATTGGCACCATGACGGGGTTGGACTATTTCGACGGCGATACGTTCACCCATTACCGTCACGATCCCGAGAACCCAGAGAGCCTATCCGGAAGTCCCGTTCAATGGACATGTCCGGATGGCCGCGGCGGTCTTTGGCTGTGCGTTCTGGGAGTCGGGGTCGACCATTTCGACGGGCAAGTCTTTACCCATTATAAAGCTCGGCCCAACAACTGGCCCGAATGGGCGTATCAAATAATCAAAGACGCGGGCGGAGAGGCGTTCTGGCTCACCTCGCCGACGGGGCTCGTCCGGCTGGACGCTTCCGCAAAGGCCGCCGCAGACCCCTTTACCCGCTTCCAGCCGACGCCCGAACAGGGGGATTCCCCAAACCTCAACCTGATCACCACGCTCTACCAGGACAGGCAAGGCATGGTCTGGGCGGGCGGCGAAGGATTGCTGCTGTTCGACCCAGTTGCCGAGAAATTCATGAAGCGCTACACGAAGGCCGACGGCCTGGCGGACAACTCCGTAAGCGGCATAGTCGCTGACGACCAAGGGTTGCTTTGGGTGAGCACCTTGAACGGCCTATCCCGTTTCGACCCGAGAAGCGAAACGTTTCACAACTACGAGGCGGCCGACGGCCTTCAAAGCGACCAGTTCTACCCCAGGCAGATTGCCAAAGGCCCCGACGGGCGGATCTACCTGGGCGGCCCGCAGGGATTGAGCGCCTTCCATCCCGAACAGCTAAAGGACAACTTGATTCCGCCGCGGGTTGTCCTGACCGGCTTCAAGCTGTTCAACGAAACGATTCCAATCAGGACTGGGCGCTCGCCGCTTCAACGAGCGATCCATATTGCCGATACAATCGTCCTCTCCCACGACCAATCCGTTTTCACCCTCGAATTCGCGGCCCTGAACTTCACCGCTCCCGAGAAGAACCAATACGCCTACAGGATGGAAGGCTTCGATGAGGACTGGCGCTACACGACCTCGGCCCGACGCTTCGCCACCTATACCAATCTGGATCCGGGCAAGTACGTCTTCCGCGTTAAAGCCTCCAACAACGACGGCGTTTGGAACGAGGAAGGGGCGAGCATCCAAGTCTTTGTATTGCCGCCGTGGTGGCAGACCGTGTGGTTCAGAAGTTCGGCGATCGCGCTAGTGGCCTTTCTCGCTGTCGGCACCTTCGTCTGGCAGCGCCAAAGCGCAATCCGGCGGGAGCACGAGCTTGAGACGCAAGTTGAAGCACGTACGCATGAATTGGCCGAAGCCATCACGCGACAGGAAGAGGCCAACGCAGGCCTGGAAGTGGCCAAGAAGCAGTCCGACATTGCCAAAGAGCAAGCGGAGGTCGCCAACCAGGCTAAGAGCGAGTTCTTGGCCAACATGAGCCACGAGCTGCGCACCCCTCTCAACGCCGTCCTGGGATTCTCCCAGATCATGCAACGCCAGGGCGCGACTCCCCAAACGAGCCGGCAACTCGGTATGATACACGAAAGTGGCGAACACCTGCTGACCCTCATCAACGACATCCTCGACCTTTCCAAAATCGAGGCCCGCAAACTCGAACTCAACCCCCAACCAATCCACCTACCCACCTTCCTCGAAACCATCGTGGGAATCGTCGGCGAACGGGCCGAACAAAAGGACCTGCAGCTCATCTACGAGCCCGACCCAGACCTGCCCGAGAGCGTCCAGGCCGACGAGACGCGCTTGCGCCAGATTCTGCTCAACCTGCTCGGAAACGCCGTCAAGTTCACCGACGGCGGCCAAGTGACCCTCAAAGTAAAAGCAACCAACAGCCAACCCCAGTCGGACATTCCTCATTCTGCATTCTGCAATCTTCGTTTCGAAATCCAGGACACCGGGATCGGCATGCCCTCCGACAAGCTCGAGGCAATTTTCCAGCCTTTCGAGCAGGTCGGCGAAGCCATTCGCCGCGGCGAGGGAACAGGGCTGGGCCTGGCCATCAGCCGCAGGCTGGTCGAGGCCATGGGAGGCTCCCTCCAGGTGGAGAGCGAAGAGGGCCGAGGCAGTCGGTTCTGGTTCGAGCTGACCCTGCCGCTCTCCGAAGCCGTCCCTGCCGACGCCCCGCAAGAGCGGGCCATCACCGGCTACGAAGGCGAGCGGCGCACCGCGCTAATCGTCGACGACATCTTATCCAACCGGGCGGTCCTGGTGGACATGCTCGCGCCGCTCGGGTTCAACACGATCGAAGCGGAGAACGGCCGCGAAGCCCTCGAGCTAGCCCAGAGCTCCAAGCCCGATATAATCTTGATGGACCAGCGAATGCCGGTCATGGACGGCCTGGAGGTCGCGAAGCGACTGAGACGGATGCCCGAACTGGCAGAGACGCCGCTCATCTCCATTTCCGCCAGCGTGTCCAAGGAAGACCGAGCCAAGGTCTTGGCTGCGGGGTATTCAGCTTTTCTAGACAAGCCGATCAGCTGGAACGACCTGGCATCTCAGC
>JAJFLS010000250.1 GCA_021772595.1 Opitutales bacterium | reverse complement strand
AAATTACAACGTTGTAATTTAAACGGTCATAAGTTTGAGACTAGAGTCTTTCTCGTGAGCTCTGCCGCAGGAGCCAGGAAATGGCGTGCCCCGGTCTGACCTGTTTTCGAGCGGGGGATTGCATTCTGCAGATCGAGTCCTATTGGTTTTGCGTCATGTTTGTCGATGAAACCAAAGTTAAGGTCCAGGCCGGGGATGGCGGGCGCGGATGTGTCAGCTTCCGCCGCGAGAAATACGAGGCTTTTGGGGGACCGAATGGAGGCGACGGCGGCAAGGGAGGAGACGTCATTCTGGAGGGCTCCGAAAATGAGAACAACCTGACGCGGTACCGTTTCCAGCCTCACTGGAATGCGGGTCGGGGCGATCATGGCAGGGGATCCGACCAGAGCGGGGCTCAAGGGAAAGAGTGCGTTTTGTATGTCCCTCCGGGGACGATCGTGGTGGATTTGGCGACTCAGGAGGTGGTTGCCGAAATTCTCGAGCACGGGGAAAGAAAGTGTCTTTTGGAAGGCGGCAACGGCGGCTGGGGAAACAAGAAGTTCAAAAGTTCGGTGAACCGCGCTCCGCGAAGAGCGAATCCGGGAGAGCCCGGCGAAACGGGCGAGTATAAGCTCATTTTGAAAAGCATCGCGGACATTGGCCTGGTCGGCTATCCCAATGCGGGCAAATCCACGCTGACGAACATGATCACCAACGCCCGCCCGAAAATGGCGGCTTATCCCTTTACTACGCTGCATCCTCAGATCGGTGTCATCGAGTATCCCGAACTATACGAGACGCTCGAACTAGCTGACATTCCGGGACTTATCGACGGAGCTAGCGAGAATCGAGGCCTGGGACATCGGTTTCTGCGGCATATCGAGCGGTGCTTTCTCCTCACTTTGATCATCGATATGTCCGGGATAGATGGCCGGGATCCATGGGATGATTATGATCAACTGATCGAGGAATTGGGCGCTTATGACGCCAAGCTTCTCACCAAGCCGAGAATCGTTGTCGGAAATAAAATGGATGAGGATGATTCCCTCGAAAATTTGGAACGCTTTCGGAAAACGCGGGATGTGATGATCCAGCCGATATCCTGTTTGACGGAAGAGGGGGTGCCAGAGCTCAAAGAAGTTCTGTGGGAAAAGGTCGCTGAGGCTAAAGCTATGGAAAAAGAAGCCGAGAGTTCAAGTAGCGGCAACGCTGCCGACGACTCAGTTTCCACCTAGCCCAAACCCTCAGAACCAACAATGGCCAGTCTCAAGCCACTTATTATGCGAGCCAACCGCCTCCTCGGAGCGAGCTTGG
This sequence comes from Opitutales bacterium, assembly GCA_021772595.1. GTDB lineage: Bacteria > Verrucomicrobiota > Verrucomicrobiia > Opitutales > Opitutaceae > Pelagisphaera. The sequence continues at coordinate 14,506 of JAJFLS010000250.1, read as the reverse complement.
TAGAGCAAGGCATTGTCTCGATCGACGATCTAGACGAGGCGAACGAGCGTTTGCTGGAGCTGATGTCCTCGAAATCGGATTCCACTCAAGTGAGCCTGCTTTCGATCCTCGTGAACGAAAAGCAGTGCCTCGACGAGAATGGGCTGCTCGAGAAGCTCGTCGAGGAACACGGGCTGGGTCTCATCGACATTCGAAACATCGATTATCCGGAGGAGCTTAGCAAGCCTCTGAAGGTAGACGAATGCTGGGCGACTCTGACGGTTCCTTTCGACCACGTCGAAGATACTCGCTACTTGGCTACCGCTTATTATCTGAGTCCTGCAGTTCGCAAATACTGGGAAGACAAGATTCGCGGCAAAGTGATTTGGTACGCTGCCACGGTTGAGTCCATATCCGACTTTTTGGAGACATTCGAATCAGAAGCCGCTAACTCTGCTCTTGCAGGCTCGAACTAAAAGCTATGGCGCTCGGAAGACTACAATCGGCGATCGTCGATCACCTGAAATCCCTTTCCTACCTCGATGATACCCAGGGCGAAGAACTGGTGGCCATCGATGGGGAGCTGAACGGAAACGAATTCGACGAGCTGCTTCTGGGAGACTACCAGATAACGCTTCACCAGCTCAATGTCGCCAAGGCGAGCGCCTATGACGTCGCCCCGTTTAACATAAAGCGCCTCGCCATAAATAAAGGCACTTGGGAGATCCTCGAGCAGGAATTTTGCGAAAAGCACGGCGTCGTTCCGGTTAGCAATGTCGGAAACTACATCGTCGTCGCGTTCTCGAATCCGTTCGAGCTGACCATTTCCCGAAAGATAACCGAGATCAGCGGCAAGCAGGTCATACCTCTTCTCAGTCCCGAACGCGACATCAAGGAAGTCCTCAATCAGGACGTAAACAAAACCAGCGAGACGCAGTTCGACGATGTGGTCGAGTCCATCGGGATCGAATTTGGTACGGGAGAAGACGGCGATGACGAGGATCTGGACGATGAAGATTCGGCTCCGATTATCCAGCTGGCCAACCGTATCGTCGAAGACGCGTTCTATCTAGGAGCGAGCGATATTCATCTTGAGCCGCAGGAAAAGGAGTTGATCGTCCGCTACCGGATCGACGGCGTCTGCCAAGAGAAGCTCAAGCTTCCGCCTAAAGTGACAGGTTCGCTGATCGCGCGCTTTAAGATCATGGCGAATCTCGACATCGCGGAGCGACGCATGCCGCAGGATGGTCGAATCATTTTCAAGCAATTCACCAAGAAGAACATCGACATCGATTTGCGTGTTTCGACCGCCCCCTTGAATCATGGCGAGGGCATCGTAATGCGTATTCTCGACAAGCAGAAGTCCACGATGCCGCTGCCGGCGCTTGGCTACGCGGAAGAAAACCTCCGCCGGTACCGGGAAGTCATCAAGCAGCCGTACGGAATGATTCTGCACTGCGGGCCCACGGGTTCGGGAAAGTCGATGACGCTCTACTCCGCGTTGAACGAAATCAGCAATCCTGCGCTAGTGATTCGCACAGCCGAGGATCCGATCGAGTACACGCTTCATGGCATCAATCAGATGCAAATGAATCGCCATATCGGACTGACATTTGCCAAAGCGCTCCGTGCTTTCTTGCGTCAGGATCCCGATATCATTCTCGTTGGGGAAATCCGCGATAAGGAAACCGCCAACATCGCGGTCGAAGCGGCGCTCACGGGCCACTTGCTTCTCAGCACTTTGCACACGAACGATGCCCCCGGCACGATCGCTCGACTGACCGACATGGATATCGAGCCGTTCATGATCTCCTCATCGCTCCTGTGCGTATGCGCTCAGCGACTGATGCGTCGCGTTTGCAAGACCTGTCGCATTCAATACGAGCCAGAAGGCCGAGAGAAGGAAGTCCTTAAAAACGGTATAGATTGGAGCGGCACCATCTTTAAGCACAACCCGAAAGGTTGTCCTCGCTGCAACAACACAGGATTCAAAGGCCGTATCGGTATTCATGAATTGATGACGACAGATGACAAGCTCATCGACGGAATCAATCGTGGAAATGAAACGTCGCAAATCAAGAAAATCGCGATGGCCGGCGGAATGAAAACGCTCCACCAAGACAGTCTCCTCAAGGTTAAGGACGGCTTGTCCACATTGCCCGAGGCGCTCGCGACGGTTCCGATCGATTTGTAATTCTGCACTGTAGACGCGACCGCTGGTCGCGTACGCGGTCAACGACCGCGTCTACAGTTCCAGCTCAATCAGACTCTCCTTAAGAAGTTCGCTGAAAGGGCCTCGGAGACTTTCGAGGGATTCTCGTTTCCGGTCCTTAATCGCCCTGAACACTTTCGCGCAGAGGGAGCGCTGCTCGTTCCTCCATTGCGAGCAAACGCCGGATTTGTCGGATTCGTCCGCTAGCGACTGGTGCGTTTCCTGTCGCGCGTGGGCTCGAGTCGAAATGTGCTGGTAGTAGAGAAAAGCGCGGTCTAGCAGGACATAAGGGAATTGCTCGTTCTGGTTGGGGCCGACCGATACTTTGTATCCGCCCAACGGAATACGCTTCACTTTCAGCCTCGCGAGTTCTCGGCCCTTGAAAAACGCGGCGCCCGCTCCGGCTGCAGCGGCGGTTGCCGTAAAGACGCCGAAGGCGATTCCTCCGAACGCTAGATCAAGTCCGGCTCCGATGCCAGCGCCCAAGCCTGCGGCGGCGATGGCGAGCTGTTTGCGAGTCAATCCGAGGGCTTGCCAGGTTTGCTCTGAAAACAGATCTTCCGAGAGGATCGACTGGTCGGGAAGACTGACTGTTAATCGAGTGTGCCCGAACAGACGAAGCATGCTTTCCCATGAGTGCTGTTCGATGGATTTCAGATCCTTGGAGAAATCCCTTTCGAGATCAGCTTTAACTCGGTCGATGTCGCTTTCATTTGATAGCAGTCTCGATTTACTGAATACAATGGATTTTTCGAGCGCCTCGAAAAGAATCTCAACCGTTCGCGATCGTTTGCGATCGCGGTCTTTAAGAAGCGCGTCGATCGATTGCTGTAGTTGGGGAGTCCAATCTTGTTCGATGCTTTTGAGCGCTTCTAGCAGTTCGATACGGTTTTGAAAATCCGCTTTGCACGCGTCGAATATTCGGATCGCGTTGAAGCTTTTGCGGAAAGCGGTTTTCCATTCGGCAACGCGGTCTTGGTTTTCGGATTTCACGTTGATCACCGCCATCCGTGGACAGCCGATCAGTCGGAGGATTTCCATTTCCGCGAGGTCGGATTGGGCGATGGGCCGCGTTCCGTCGGCGACGAATAAGACGCCCGCTCCTTCCAGCAAGGGCTTGAGCAACTCGCAATCGTGATCGAATTCAGGGTTTGAAGCGAATTGACGAATGAATTCCTGGATCGCGTTGGTTTCACCGGTCGAGTTCTGTTGAAACCACCTTAGGGTTTGCGAGGGATTTTGGAACCCGGGAGTATCCACAAATTGGACGACCGCTTTTCCATCTACCGTTAACGAGATGCGTTCGTTTCGGATGGTCTCTCCTGGCGTGGAGCTGATTCGTATGCGGTCGTTTTCCGTGAGCGTGGAAACGACTGACGATTTTCCTTCATTCGGGTGGCCGACGATGGCGAAAGTTGGCGTAGCTATATCCGTCATGCGTTTGCCGATTTGAGGGAGCAATATGGGTCGCCGAGCTTTCGAACAAACGCGCTCCAAATTGCGACATCCTGGTTTTCGGGCGGCTGCGTTTCGCCATCGGTTCTGGGCGGGCCGAAAAGCACGAGGATTAGGTTCTTGTCTTGGCCGATCCGGTTGCGGACGGACTTGATGAGCCGTTTCGTTTCTTCGATAGGAGGCATCCAAGAGTCGAATACGATTGAGACCATTTGGGCGGGTTGATTTGGCTCTAGCGAGATTTGGTCGGGCTCAGCTCTATCGTTCTCGTCGAGAAACGCGAATTCCAGATTCTCGGCCGAAGTGTTAAGGGATTTGGAGAGTTCGCGTTGGAGCAGTCCGTCTGGCAAAGTTGTGTGTTGATCGCTCGCGATCAAACATAGAGCACGTCCGCCAATATTGGGATTCGGGTCAGATTCGGTTTCGGGGAAATCGGGAGCATCGGCGCGGTTGGAGGACTGGGAGGAGTTGGATTCGAATCGGACGTGGGAAGATCGAATGCGTTCCGCGATTCGATTTGCTTCGGCGTGTGAAAAGGAAAGCGCTTTAAGGGAGCGATTGCTTTTCAGTCGCCCCCAGAGGTTGAACGCGAATCGAGGAAACAGTCCGTAGAAGACGATGCCGAGCGACAAGTAGGGCCACCAGGATACGAGGTTCTCGGAACTCAATGCGCGTATGCCGTCTTTTAAGACGATTCGGCTTCCGGAGATTTCTTCTAAGGTGGGGTAGCCGATGCCTTCGCCGGCGAGCCATGACCAAGGAATGGCGGACGCGCGAACGGCGCTATGGAGCCATTCGGGATCTAGTTGAAGGGTTGTTTGCCAGCCAAAGGCGCGATCGGAAAACAGAACGGTTAGAAGGACGGCGAGCAACGCGCCGCAATTGAATGAGAGCGCCCACTCTTGAATCCGGGTGAAACTCTTCCATCGGAAAAGCGGGCCGTAGAGACTCCAGATGCCTCGCAAGTCTCCGGTCGCTTCTTCGAGAGCGTTGCGATGAGCCGCGTCGATCTTCGATCCGGCGTAGCGCGCGATGTTGGAGACCAGAAAAACGAAGAGGGTTTTGAGCAATCGAATTCCGAGAAAGCCTCCCAGCTCGCGCCCGGCTTTGAACGGATAGAGGAACAGAACGACCGAAGAGAGGGCTAAGGCGAATTGAAGGATGATGAAAATCCCGATGAACGCGGAGACATTGACGGGCTCGGTTCCGTGGTAGCGGAGAAGGGAGACGGCGAGTGTCGCTCCAGCGATAAGCGAGATCGCGTCGATGGCTCGGTTTGCGACGGCGCTCGCTGCTCGGAACGCGGACCCAGGCTGCCAGAGCGGAGAGAATAGGTCCGCGCGAATCGTTTCGAGCCACGCTTTGAGAATCGCTCGATTTTTCTGGCCGGACTTGATGCTTGCTAGGACAGCTTCGTCTCGCTGGGCGATTCGTTCCGGGGAATCGCGCGATTCCAAGCGTACGGCGTATTCGAAATCGATGACGTCCTCGAGCGACCAGTTGGTACCGGTCGCTTGGTTATTTGGAATTGAGTAAGGATCTCGAATCTCGGAGGGCATAGGGACGCACGCGTGATAGCGTTATGGGAGCATTTATCTCCCCTAACGCCGTTAGAGTACATTCTCAATATGCTCCGAGTTGCGCTTTTCTTGTCAATTTGCGCAGATGCGGGAGCCGGTTAGCGGTCGATTATTCCGAAGGCAGACTCGCTTCGGCGGCGGCCATGAGGAGCTTTGCCGGGATGCGGTAGCGGTAGTTCGGATTGACGTACTGGAAGCTGATTCGCTTTTCAGCGTCGACCAGGAAGACAGAGGGAACGGGCAGTCGACCGCGGCGCTCGTTGTCGTAGGCGACTCCGAAGGCGTCCATGGCTTTGGACTCGCTGTCGGAAAGCAGTTTGTAGCCAAGGCCGTGTTTGTCATCCGTGTCCTTGAGGCCTTGGGGATCATCGGGGCTGATGGCTATGATTTGGTAGCCGAGAGCATTGAGATCGCCTTCGATCGCAGCCAACTCGCTAAGTTGCGCATTGCAAAAGGGGCACCAGCCGCCTCGGTAGAAAATGACAACGGACGGCTTCCCTCCGAGAACGCTGTCTAGCGGTGTGGCTTTTCCTTGTTGATCGGCCAGAACGACCGACGGCGTTTCGGCTCCGATTAGGAGAGGGGCAACTTCATCGGCGGTGTTGGCGGAAGCTCCGACAGCCAATGTGATTGCGAGGATGCATGCGATTCGATGAATGGTATTTTTCATAAATGTGAGGATTTAGTCGAGTTATCAGAGGATTTTGTAACTCGTTGATGATTGATTACGATTCAGGGTGACGTGTGAATGCTCTAATTTCGATTTTTTAGGATCAGGTCCATGAGCTTGTAAACGAGTTTGGCGGCGGTGAAGTCGGGGGCATGGAATCCGGGTATCGGGGCAAGCTCGACGACATCGGCACCGATCACTGTTCGCCTTTTCATCGCGTTTTGCAATCCTTCGATGGCTTGATACCAGTTGAGCCCGCCGGGTTCGGGGGTGCCGGTGCTAGGCATAATCGAAGGATCCAGGCCATCGACGTCGAAGGTGATAAAGATGTTTTTCGGGAAATCGGCTGGTAGAATCGTTTCGGGGAATCCGGAGCGAGCGATTTCGTCTGCGTCGATGTGGGCGATGTTGCGGGATTGCCGGAAATCGTGTTCCGCTTCTGAAAGGGCCCGAACGCCGATTTGGAAAATTGGAATTCCAAGGTCGACGATACGCTTCATGACGCACGCATGGCTGTGCTTGTTTCCCTGATACGAATCTCGAAGATCGGCGTGCGCATCGAATTGTACGACTCCGAATGGAATGTTTCGTTCTTTGATTGCGAGTATGGGGCCGAGAGTCAGAGCGTGTTCGCCGCCGAGCAGGATCGGAATCTTTTCCATCTGCAGCGTCTGGGCGGTTGCCGCGCGAATTCGATCGAGCGTTTCGGGAGCGTTCGAATCGCATTCGATTGGCGGAGCCGTGTAGATTCCAGCTCTGCCAGGAACGCCGCCATCGATGAACGCTTCGAGCTGTGTGGAGGCGTGGAGGATTGCGTTCGGTCCGTCGCCGGTTCCGTCGCCGTATGAAACGCTGGTTTCCCAAGGTATGGGGATGACATGAAAGGTGGCGTCCTCCGGTTCGCGTGGCGGCAGATCGTCGGAGTGGAACGCGGGAGGGTTGGCGAAGGGAGAAGAGGAATCGTTCATGGCAGGTTAAGATAGCCGGTTTTTGTAATCTTCGTATCCGAATTCTCTTACGATTTCGAATTCGCTCGTTGTTGGATTCCAAGTGGCGATGGAGGGATGTTTGATTCCATTGAAAGTCGTTGTCTTGACCATGGTGTAGTGGGCCATGTCGAGAAATTGAATTCGATCGCCCGGCTGGAGTGGGGCGTCGAACGAATAATCGCCGATCACGTCGCCCGCTAGGCAGGACAATCCTCCGAGCTGGTAGGTGTGGACACGTTCGTTCGGGAGCCCCGCTCCGACGATTTCGGGGCGATAAGGCATCTCGAGGGTGTCGGGCATGTGGCAAGTGGCGGAGATGTCTAGAATCGCGATATCCTGTTCGTTGTGAACTATATCGAGCACAGTTGCCACGAGGACGCCTGTGTTGATCGCGATCGCTTCGCCGGGTTCGAGGTAGATTTCCAAATTCGGAAAGCGAGACTGGAATTGGAGAATTGTGTGAATCAGGAGATCCTTGTCGTAATTCGGGCTGGTGATGTGGTGGCCGCCGCCGAAATTGACCCATTTCATTTGGGGCAGCCACTGGCTGAACTGCTTTTCGAATTCGCTTAGGACGCGCTTAAGCGTATCGGAGTTCTGTTCGCAGAGCGCGTGGAAATGGAGGCCTTCGATTCCTTCGAGCGATTGTCCATCGAAAGCCGATCTAGGAATGCCTAGCCGTGATCCCGCGGCGCAGGGATCGTAGAGCGCGACATCGATTTCCGAGTATCCAGGATTCACGCGCAAGCCGCAGGAAATGCTTTGGCCTGAGGATTCAATCGTTTCTCGATGAGCGTGCCATTGAGCGAAGGAATTGAAGGAAATATGGTGAGCGATGGGAAGGAGATCTTCCATATCGCTTTGGCTGAAAGCCGGAGCGAAGACGTGGATTTCCTTGCCAAATAAATCGGCTCCGAGGCGCGCTTCGTGAGGCCCGCTTGCGCATACCCCGGCGAGTCGACGCGAAATTTGCGGGAAGACGCTGTGCATCGCAAAGCCTTTCAGAGCGCAGAGGATTTTGCATCCGCATGTTTTTTGAATGGAATCGAGGATGTCGAGATTCGCCTTGAGTCGTTGGATATCCACTACAAAGCAAGGTGACGGGATGTCTCCTGGCAACTGCGGATCGTAGTGGACGATATGATCCATCTAGTCTCGAAGGACCTCGGGCTTTTGGTCGAGGATGACTTCCTTCCAAGGGAGTCCGTGATTGTTGAGCTGCTCCATGAAGGGATCGGGATCGAATTGCTCCACGTTGAAAACGCCTTCGCCTTTCCATTTTCCTGTCAGCATCATCATGGCTCCAATCATCGCCGGAACGCCGGTTGTGTAGGAGACGGCTTGGGAGTTTACTTCGGCGAAGCACTGCTCGTGGTTGCAAATGTTGTAGATGTAGTAGTGCTTTCGTTGGCCGTCTTTCTGGCCGTCGATAACGCATCCGATACAAGTGCGGCCTTTCGTGGATTCGCCCAGCGATCCAGGGTCGGGGAGGACGGCTTTCAGGAATTGGAGCGGGACGATTTCCTGGCCTTGGTAGACGATCGGGTCGATTCGCGTCAGGCCGACGTTTTCCAGGACTTTCAAGTGCGTGAGGTATTGCTCGGAAAAGGTCATCCAGAAACGCATTCGTTTGACGTGCGGAATGTGTTTGGCGAGCGACTCCATTTCCTCGTGATACATCAGGTACATTTCCTTGGGTCCGATATTTTCGGGGAAATCGAAACTGCGGTGAACGGAGAGCGGCGGGGTTTCCTTCCATTCCCCGTTTTCGTAGAATCGCCCGTTCGCGGTGACTTCGCGGATATTGATCTCAGGATTGAAGTTCGTCGCGAAGTGCTTGCCGTGATCACCCGCGTTGCAGTCGAGAATGTCGAGGGTGTCGATCTGATCGAAGTGATGCTTGGCGGCGTGAGCGGTGAAAATGTTGGTGACTCCCGGATCGAACCCGCAGCCGAGCAGGGCCATGAGGCCGGCGCCCTTGAAGCGGTCTTGATAGTCCCATTGCCAGTGGTACTCGAACTTGGCTACGTCCTTCGGCTCATAGTTCGCTGTATCGAGATAATGAACACCCGCTTCGAGGCAGGCATCCATGATCGTGAGGTCCTGGTAGGGAAGGGCGACGTTGATGACGAGATCCGGCTGGTAGTCTTTCAGGAGCGCCGCGGTTTCGGAAACATTGTCAGCGTCGACTTGGGCGGTTGTTATGGTCCGATCGAGTTCCAAGGCGATGGCTTCGCATTTAGATAGCGTTCTGCTGGCCAAGCAAATATCGGAAAAGACTTCCGGAATCATGGCGCATTTGTGGACGACGACGCGACCCACGCCGCCTGCCCCGATTATAAGTACCTTGCTCATGGAATTTGTGTGATGAATGAATTTCGAACTGGGGCGGGGAAGTTCACTGCCGCTGAAACTTCCGACAACTATTGTCTCGCTGGGCGGTATCAAGCCATATTCCGATTTGCGTGGCAGTTTGGGCGAAGCGAGCGAATTTCGACGAAACCTAGGTAGTGGACTCTATCGATTCGGAAATAGATAGAGTGAATTCGTGCCCGAACAAGCGACATTCTCTATTTACCCTGGCCTTCGATTTCTGGTATAATTCATGCGATCAAATGTAGCTCGATCGAGCTGCATAATCTTAACGAAAGGAACCTCATGGAAATCCCAGCAGTACAAAATCTGACCGATGCGACATTCAATCCGATGTCGTCGAGCGGGAAAGACGTACCTAGCCTTTCGGCGCAATCGCCTCAGCCAGTCGCGACCGGAGAACGGTCCGCTTCCGATGGATCGAGTTTCGGCTCAAATGATTCAGGCGCTTTTTCGAGCGAAATCGGCTCGCACCTGAACGCCAAGGTTTAGGATTTCTCGCGTTTTAATTTTAACGCCAAGAAGGCCGACAGCATTGCTGGCGGCCTTTTTCGTTTTTGAAATTGATGGGCGGTCGCGAAAGTCGGCCGCATTGCGGTTCGCCGACTACAGATCGACAGTGAACACGTCGACTCGCGCGTTGCCGGTCGTGTTGCCGACACCCCTGACGTGAATGCCGTACTGGCTTCCGCCGGAGGGCAGGTCCAGCACGATAGCCGAGTTCGAGCTTCCGGGCACGAAAGCGGCGGCTCCAACGGTACCTCCGATGAGTATAATCTCTGCGGTGTTGGTGTTGTCCTCCCAATCGTCGTTTTGGCCTACCTCAACCACGTTTATGGTTGATTGATCGAAAACGGTCATCGTCGGATTTTGAAGCGCTGGAGTTCCGGGAATATCTTGACTGACCGCTTGAATCAGCACGCGCTGGTTTTCGGTGCCGTAAACGACGAATCCTGCGATAATGAGAGCGTCGCCCGTTCCGACTACGGCGCGAGTAGCGATGTTGTCCAACCTAGTATTAGCATTGGGATCACTGACAATGGTCTCGTTGTACACTTCCACTAGACCGTTGCCGGTTGTGGCTCCGACTCCCTTTACGATAGCGGTGTAGGGGCCAGCGGGAAGATTTGTTCGGATTGCGGCGTCATCGGAGTTTGCGGAAAGCGCGAAAGCCCCGACGAGTGCCATAGAGTCGGTTAGCTCAACGGTTCCGCCCCAAGCTGTGTTCGGATTGGTCGGGATGTTCACGAGACTAGCGCCTTCGTATAGTTCCAAGACTGGGTCCTGCAAGGATCCCGACACGTTGAATGGAGCTTCTCCCAATGTCGGCCCAATCGCTCTAATGAGAACGTCCATCGGTTCCGTTCCGCCGATCACGAATCCGGCGATCATTACGGAGTCGCCCGTTAGTACTTGGGCTCGTGTCGAAATGTTGCCCAGGCGACCAGGATTGGCTGGCTCGACGACGGTTGTCGTCCCATTGATGGTGAGTCGCAAGGTGCCTGTGTCGGTGCTCCCACTGCCGTTGCTAGACCGATAGGTGAAGGTCTCTTCGAGCGTTTCGCCGTCGTTCAGATTGCTGACCGCGGGATTGTTGTTATCTACTCGATAAGCGTAACTGCCATCGGTGTTGATGACGAGAAAGCCGTAATCAGTCGCGATGATCGTGCCGACATCGCCGCTATCGCCATCGACTTGATCGACAGTTAAGCCGGTACCGTCGTTTTCGGTGACAGAGCCTTTTACGTAATCATCGCCTTCGGCAATAGAATCTTCGTCGTCCTGGGCAGATATGGTTTTCCCGGTGATTGTGACTCGGAGGGTTCCGGTATCAGAGTTTCCTAATCCGTCTTTGGTGCGATAGGTAATGCTGTCTTCTAGCGTCTCCCCATCGTTCAAATTGGTGACATCGGTATTCGTGTTGTCGATCTCGTAGGTGTAGTCGCCATTGGCGTCGATTTGGATGTGGCCGTAGGTGGTAGCGATTCGAGTGCCGACATTGTTCAAGTCCCCGTCTACTAGATCGACGGTGAGGGTTTGGCCATTGGGCTTGCTGTCATTCGCGGTGACGGATCCTGATACTGAGTCGTCGCCTTCGTTAATCGCGTTAGTGTCGTCAATGGCCGTGACCGCATCAGTAGCGGTAACCGCTAGAGCGGTGCCCCATTCGAGTTCGTAGTCATCATGAAGCATGCCCTGGGCTTGGAGGGTTACGTCTCCAACAACAGTGGGCGTGAAATCGAAGGTGGTGGCGCCAGGCAAGAAAGCGCTGGTCGTGATCGAGGACAGGCTTTGGACGCCCGAGAGGGAGATGTCGTCGAAGAACCAGCCGTGCGCTGTGCTCGCCCCAACGAACGCGGTTGAGCCAATGTGATCGAATGTGAACTGGAGATTGATCGTACGTCCGGAATGGGCGGATAAGTCGATCGTTTTTGTGGAAAACGCGTTTTCGTCGGGGAAGCCGCTGGATGCTCCGGGCTGAGAAAAAATGGTGTTCCAGGAAACGCCGCCGTCGAGCGATAGATTTACCCTGGCGATTTGCGTGCTTGTCGCCGTCCGCACCATGCTTTCGAAGGTGAGCTCGCTACTGCCTCCGATGAGGTAGGATTCTGGAAAAGTAATCGATTGGTTCGTGCCAATTTCTCCGGTCGCGAGTTGGAAGGATGAGCCTCCGCTGGCGACGAAGCTGCCATTGGTGTTAATTGGGTCGTAACCTCCGAACACCCGAGCGACTAGGCTTCCGATTCCGCCCTCGGCTCCTTCGGTGAAATCGCCGACAGCCGTGTTGAAGGATCGATGCCGAATGCCGGTGACGTTCGTGTTGGTTTGTAGGATGGCGAAGGCTGGCAGCGCGACTGTATACTCGTTGGCTGCATTGACAGCGGGAGCGGCAGGTCCGGTGATTGAGGTGACGGTGGTTTCGCCGCTGGTGGGTACTTCCGGATCGAAAACGATAACATCGTAAGTGTAGCTTGTCTGGGGAGCGCTGGCTATTCCGCTAACGGTCACTTGATAGGTGACATCGGCAGTGGGTTTAGGGTGGCTTTGGCTAACGTTGGCGTCGAGCCCGTCGTAGACCCAGACGAGGGTGTTGCTGCCAAGTCCGCCCTCGAATGGCGCATCCAGAATCTCCTGAGCGACAGCTATCGGATTGCCATCGCGAGTCATTGTAACAGTCGCGCCACTAAAGTCGGCATCTTTAACTGCGAATGACCAACGTGGAAAAACGAGCTGGTACGGCGCGTATCCTTCTTGCGGATAGGCGACGTAGGGGAAATTGATTGTGGGAAATGTTCCCCCGGATGTGTTTTCGGGGGAAAGGACGTGAATGGAGTTGGCGCGTCTAACAGTAGTTGTGGTGCCGCCTCGCCAAGTGTCGATATTATCCAGTGCGGCTTGCGGAATACCAGGGGCTGAGGCTGAGGGAACGTCTCCAGTGCCCATATTGACCATCGGGGGGTAGAGCAACCAGCGTCGGTGGCCGACTGCGGCGTTTCCCGCTCCTTTGTCTTGAATGTAGCCGTCGATTGAATCCGGTCCGTACGAGCCGATTGCGAGGTTCGAATCGCCCGCTCCGGTGATGCCGTCGGCTGTCACATAGTTGGGGAAGCTATCGAGATCCGGGAAGTGGCTGATCTCGTCGTTGCCGCCCATGATCAGCGCGGTGAGCTGGGAGATACGGTTGAGCTCGTCGAGCAGAACGATGTCTGCGGGAATGCCCACCATGGCCCGATAGAAGTTGATGCGAAGCAATACGGCTTCTTTGAATATATCGGAGGTATCGCCGACGATGAGAGGGACTTCCGTTTCTTCCGTTCCGGGAGTCGGTAGCGGGCTAAAGGAACCGGTCCATAAGATGTTCGCGTCTTGTGAGGCCCAGTAGATGGCGTTGAAAAAGGCCCGCACTTCTTCGCGATTCGACGTATCGACTGTTAGATCGCTGATATCTACAGCCCCATTGATTTGGAAATCGAATCCTGAGGAGGCGGCTTCGATCGTGATTTGGGGCGCTTTGTAATCTTCCAGGGAAATTACTGGCTGGGCGAATGCGCTGCTAGTCGCAGCAATGAGGAAAGTAAGCAGATTTGGAATACGTAGGTATTTAAGTTTCATAATTCAGTTACCTGTGAAGTTAAACATTCAACGGATTGGCTGGTTTAAGAGTATCGGTTGGTGGCAGGTTGGCGATCCGTTCAGATTGGATAGAGCAAATAGTGCCGTTTTTCAGAAATTATGCAGCTCGAAAACGCATCTGTCCATCCATCGGCCATTTGATTTACGAATTAATCACTTAATGGCATAAATCTACGTGGATTTCACGATTGAAACCTAAGAAATGGATCCAGGTGAAAGGCGCCCCCTACAACTTTGCCGGATTAAATGGAGTCGTCGGGACCTGGCCGGAAACGGTGGAGCGAAGCGAGGCACTGAGACGGTCAATGATCGCGGCGTAGTTGGGATCGCTCGCTAGATTGTCAAATTCGTTGGGATCGGTTTGGTGGTCGTAGAGTTCGATGCCTTGCTCGCCTTCGTTCCATTCAGTGTAGCGCCAGCGATCGGTTCGCAGGCTAGCTCCCATAACGGGCAAGCCGTCGCCGGGGCGAAGGGCTTGGGTGAACGCTTTACCATTCCATTTACGGTCGGGCTTGTCTAGAAGAGGCACGAGGCTTTGGCCTTCGACTGCGTTTGGCGTGGCGAGCCCGCAGAGTTTCGAGACGGTCGGATAGATGTCTACGAACTCGACGATTTGCTGGCTGGCCTGGCGGTTGCCTTTGCGGCCCGGCGCGAAGATGATGAGTGGCGCGGAGGCGGATTCCTCGAAGAGGCAGCGTTTTTGCCAAATGCCTTGGTGTTCGCCGAGGTGGTAGCCATGGTCGCTCCAAAAAACGATGACTGTGTTGTCCTGTAGTCCTAATTCCTCTACCGCTTCGAGCAAGCGGCCGACTTGAGCGTCGACGAAACTGACATTGGCATAGTAGGCCTGCTTGGCTTTCAAAACATCCTCTTCGGCGAGACCGTAGTTAGGGATCGGGTTGTTGTGAGCGAAGGCGGATTTTGGGATGTCGGCCCGGTCGTCTTCGGGAGCGTAGGGCATCTTGATTTTATCGATGGGATAGAGGTCCCAGTATTTTTTCGGAGCGACGTAGGGAGTGTGCGGGCGGAAGAAACCGACGCCCAAAAAGAACGGCTGGTCTTTGTTCTCGCGCATCAAGGAAATCGCTTCGGTGGCGATCATCCCGTCGGTTTG
>JAJFLS010000249.1 GCA_021772595.1 Opitutales bacterium | reverse complement strand
CACCTGGCCGGTGATGCAGATGATCGGGATCGAATCCAGTTTCGCGTCCGCGACCGCGGAAATAGCATTGGTCGCGCCGGGACCCGAGGTCGCGAAAAACACCGCTAGCTGACCCGTCACCCGGGCCTGACCCTGGGCGATAAAGCCGGCCCCCTGCTCGTGACGAGCGAGGATGTGGCGAATGGATCCGGATTGCGACAATGCGTCGTACATCGGCAAATTGGCCCCTCCCGGGATGCCCGCGATTTGCCGGATGCCTTGCCGCTCCAGAAGTTTTATGATGATTTCAGCGCCTGTATGTTTCATGAGAAGTTGTCGTTGATCGGTTGGCGCCGACTGAAATCAGAGAGGTCTAAAAACGAAAAACCCCGCCGATTTGCGTCGGCGGGGATTTTCGAAATTCGTTTAGAACGTTTTCGCTAATTCCGCATCGACGCGATCGAGACGACCACGAGTAGCACTGCCACATTAATTGTGACAAGGCTCGCTACGGATAGCGCACTCATGTTGTTTCGTTCGTTCATTTGCGGAATATTAAAGCTTAGATATCGGTCCGAATTGCTCCGGATTTAGCGATGAAGAAGATCCATCGCTTACCGCAGGTCAAGCAGAAAACGAGAGCCGCCCACGAATGACATGATTGGGAGACGACGATTTAACATGAATTTCCATTCGTGCTCTTTCGAACTACGATCCGTAATAATCTTGTTTTTCAGACAAGATTTTCAAAACCGATCCTCTTGAAGTTTATTGTCATCGCTTTCTGCGTTCGCTAGTTCCTTCCTGCGTCAGGAAATAGGTTTCCGCTTCCGTCTACGCACTACTACGCCGAGACAAGCCGCGGAAAAAAGGTTCGAATTCTACCCCAGTTCTATCCGTGAAAATCCGTGTGATCCGTGGGCAACATTTGGTTGCGACCTTGGCTGCTCTAGGTCCTTCGTGGGCGAAAACTTCTATATCTGAAACTCACCGTCGCGGTAAATCACCTGGCTCGACCCGTCTTTTAGAAAAGCGGTGACGACTCGATTCGACGTCGCCACAATGTCGGTATGGATGACGGAGTTGTTGTATCCCATCGCCTCCCATTCCTCTTCGGAAACGCCTGCTTGTTCGCCGGTGAACGAGTCGCGATAGGCCGCGCCGACCGCGATGTGCGTATTCCCGTTCTCGCCTCCGACATTCTCGTCGAAAAGCGTCTCTCCCATAAAACGGGTGATGCGCGAGAAACGGCGATCCGTCAGCGAAAATTCGCCTACTTTGTCCGCGTTTTCCACCGCGATCATCTCTTTCAAAATCGCCTCGCCTTCGGTCGCAGTCGCTCGCGTGACCTTTCCGTCCTCGAATTCCAGATACGCGTCTTTGATCAGATTTCCATATCGATACAAGGGCTCGGTAAACTGGATTCGGCCTTTCGTGCCGCGCCAGTCTGGCGATATGAAAAGTTCGAAGCTCGGAATGTTCCGCCCCGATCCGCCGAGCCATTTCCGATCGCCTCCGATGGCTACCCATAGATCCGTATCCTTCGCTTCGACATGGAGCTTTTCGATCGGGAGCGCGTCGAGCTTATCCTTAATCTCATATAGATCTGAATACAATGCCTTCCATTTTTCCGCCGGTTCCGGAGCATCGAGGTAGCAAGCCTTTATGATCTCCTGCCAGTACTCCTCTAAGCTCATCCCGACTTCGTCGGCCATCGCCTGCGTTCCATACATACAAAGCGTCCACGTGTACTTGCCCTCGCCCTCTTTGGCGCGGCGCCAATCCATATAGGGCTTCAGCGCTTTTTGAGCGGCCATGATCTTGCCGGTATCGATCCCGTCGAGCTCCTTCTTGTCCGTTTCCGAGATCACCACGACGGTGTGGTCCATTTCTTCGACAAGCCCCTTGAGGTACTTTTCCGGGAAGAAGCTTAGCTGCTCATCGTTCGCCAGCTCGTAGTGCTCGCGCTGAAAATCGTCAGGAATATAAAAGACGATCGGATGCGCGCCGGCTTTCAAAATCGCCCGCCGTATAGCCACCAGCAAAGGTTTCGCGACCTCGGACACCCGCAGTTGGACGACTTCGCCTGGCTTGACGCCTTCCCCACTGTTCAACGCGAAATTGATCACTACATCCGCGTATTTCTCCAAAATCTCTTCCGATGGCTTAAAGCTCATAGCACGATCCAATGAATCCGAATCCAGCCAATTGCAAGCGCTCTTATCCGCTTCCAGCCTCGCCGGTTTCGTTGGTAGCGGCCGATCTCCGAGCGGCCATAATGGGGGGACCTGAACGACGCAGTCGCTCCGCTAGGAGATGAGTTTCTTGTAGCTGAACGACTGCGTCGTTCAGACACCAGACGGATGGCCGCTCGGCCCATCAACGAGACTCAGGCGAGAGATCGGCCGCGACCTTATCCACCCATAAATCTCTAAGAGAGTGTCTAATAAATGCCGTGATAACTCGGGACGGCGCCCGAGCACTACCTATTTGAAGGTAACTCCAGGGTAGTGAACGGGCGCCGTCCCGTTCCAACGGTTCGTCGAACTGACTTATTAGACACTCTCTAAGA
>JAJFLS010000248.1 GCA_021772595.1 Opitutales bacterium | reverse complement strand
ATGTGGCTAATGAACCGCGCTCGCTCAAACCCGACGAAAGAAGGTCTTTTTCTTTCGGATACGGGCGACTCGAGAGTCGTTAGCGCCATCAATTTTTTTAATGTGGACTTAAACGTGCTTAAAAATGAGTTCGCCGCGATTGCCCCAATGCAGCCAGCGGCTTTTGATCGCCGCGTTTACGAAGGTTCGCAGGTACATTCGCTCGATTTGATAGCAAGAGACGCGCAAGACCACAATGACCAGTTTAAAAAAGTAGGTGATGCCGGTTTCGCTAACTTTGGCGGACGAGCAAGCGTCTTCAGTTTCTCGCAAAGCGCGTTGCACGCACACGCCGGCTTTAACATTGACTGGGGGAACGGCACGCCCGACGGCATGCAGGTTGGCCGAGGTCATCGTGCCGGACTGATGAGCACCGGCACGAATGTCGGTATCGCAATGGCGCCTGAAAACAACCCAAGTACTTCAGTCGGTCCCCTCGTCACAAGCATAGCGTATCTCAATGCGAATACATCTGCTCCGGATCACTTTAACAAGTTCATCGTCGGCACGGTCTGGAACGATGACAACAGCAATGGAATCTACGACAGTGGCGAAGGCTTGGCCGGAGTGGAAGTCATGCCGGATGAAGGAACCTACTTCGCGGTTACTGGAGATGCTGGCGGATACGCGATTCCTGTTTCCGCCGACCAAGTGTACACGTTAAATTTTTCGGGCGGCGACCTAACTTCTCCCGAGCAACGCACGGTCACAATAAGTGGCCAGAGCGGTCTCGTCGCGTGGGTTCCTGAGGACATTTTCGAGATCTCGACGGGTCAACCCCCACCACCGCCGCCGGTAGCCCCTGCGCTTTCTCTAGCTGCAACCAGTTCTGGTATTGAGGTTTCTTGGACAGCGGACTCGAATTTCAACTACACGCTCGAGTCATCGACAAACAGTTCAAACTGGACCGACGACAATCGCAGCATCGACGTCAATGGCTCGACTCATAGCTTCGTAATTTCGCAACCATCGTCATCCGCTATCTTCCGCCTGCGCGTGTCGAATAATTAGCGCGGTCAGCGATCCCGCCTACAGATTCTATCTGAACAGCAAAGTCGGCAACTGGCAGCCTACCAACATTTCAGTGGTTGAACTGCCGATGATCAGCTGACGGATTCTATTGTGGCCGTAGGCTCCCATCACCAGCAAATCGATGTCGTTTTGCCTCACGTAGTCGATCACCGCTGGGGCGGTTTCGCCGTGGAGCATCTGGCAGGTGAGCTGATGCCCCGCTTCGATCAGGGAATCTTCCGCAACTTTCAGTTTCCGGAGTCGTTCCTCTTCCTCTTCATTCGGGCTTACCGTCACTAGATAAATCTGAGTGTCGGCGAACATGGGAGAATTCTTGACGAACTCGACAGCCTTTTGGCAGCTGGCCGCGCCGTCGTAGGAAATCAAAACTCTTTTGACCGGCTTGAATTCGCGGGACGCTACAAAGCATGGCTTTTTCGACGCGCGGGCGACGCGTTCCATGGTCGAGCCGAGGTGCTCGGTGGCGAAGTTCGCGTTTTCTCCTCGCTTGCCGATCACGATCATATCCGCGTCCGCTTCGAGCTCCTTCAGGCTATCGACGAGAAAGCCCGTTTTGTGGGTACGCTTGATCGGTTTCGAATATCCGGCTTCCTTGATCGTCTCTGCGGCCTGCGAAAGCGTAGCTTCAGCCTTTTTCTCTTCCAGTTCCTGAAGCTGGCCCATCACCGCCTGAAAGGGTTGTATGCCAAGACTCCCGCTCAGGTCCGCGACGAACGGAACTTCAAACTGACGAAGATCCGTCACGTAAACGACTTCGATCTCCAAATCGATCTTGCTAGAAATCCACGCCGCGTAGCGGCAGCACGAAATTCCGTATCGAGATCCGTCAATACAAACCAATAAGCGTTTCATACCTCGAAACTACACCGTCGTATTGTCTGGCACAACAGTATTCTTGGTCACAAGAATCACTCCATCGCGTACGAAAATACCATCTTTGGTATAGCCTTCCAGCTTGCCGTCCGGGTTCAGTTTCACGTTGTGCCCGATACGCGCGCCTTTATCGATGATCGCATTCTTGATCTCGCAATTCATGCCTATCCCAATATCGGGGATTCCCAGCTCGCGATTCCGTTTCCGATCTTCAGCGCTCTCGAAAATATCCGAGCCCATCACGACCACGTTTTCCAGGCGGGCTCCTTCGCGAAGCGTTGACCGAATTCCGATCACGCAACGCTTGAGATAAGAGTCCGTAATGATGCAGCCATCGCCGACGATCACATGATTGATCGAGCAGCGATTGATCTTGGTGGCGGGCAAATAGCGCGCTCTAGAATAAACCGGGCTCCCCTCCGAAAAGAAGTTGAACTGCGGCACTGGATCAGCGAGCTGCAGATTCGCCTCGAAGAAAGCCTTCACGGTTCCGATGTCCTCCCAGTAGCCTTCGAAGATATAGCTAGATAGTTTTCGGGAACCCAGAAGCCCTGGAATCACTTCCTTGCCAAAATCTTTCGCGGTGCTGTTCAACGCCTCGATCATCGTTTCCCGATTGAAAACGTAGATTCCCATCGACGCTAGGCACTGCTTTTCATCCAAAGGCGGATTCTCCAACTGTTTCTCGATAGACTTCGATATCGTCAGGCCATCGATCACCTCCGGATCCGTCGGCTTTTCAACGAACTCGGAAATCTCCAGATCGTCGTTGACGCGCATCAATCCAAGGCCTTCCACCTGCGAAATGGGGATTGGAATCGCCGAGACCGTCACATCCGCTTTCGATTCGATGTGGTGGCTTAAAATCTTCTGGAAGTCCATTCGATACAATTGGTCGCCCGACAAAATGAGAACGTAATCGTAGTTCGAACTCGTAAAGTGGTGGATATTCTGGCGAACCGCGTCCGCTGTGCCTTGGTACCAGCTATCACCTTGTTCAGTCTGCTCGGCAGAGAGAATGTCGACCGTGCCGCCGCCAAAGGGGTCGAACCGGTAGGTTTCCTGAATATGCCGGTGCAGCGACGCCGTGTTGAATTGAGTGAGCAGATAGATCTTGTTGATCCCAGAGTTCACGCAATTGCTTATCGGAATATCCACCAAGCGGTATTTCCCTGCGAGAGGCACGGCAGGCTTGCAACGTTCTTTTGTCAAAGGGTGAAGGCGCGATCCGCGGCCTCCTCCCATGATCACTGCGATTACATTTTTTTCCATAGGGGCTTAAAGCGAGGGTTTGAGCTCTACGCTAGAGAGCCAAACTCAAGAACCTCGAATAAACAACCTCAAAAAGCGTGCCCCAAAAGACAAAACTTTGATCTTTAGCGAATTGCGCCAAAGACGAATCGAACCGATTCGGCGATGCGAACAAACTGATCGCGTATCTCGTCTCCAACTACGATCCGAGTTCGACTAGAACTCGTCGATGCTTTGCATCTTATCGTAAACCAGCTTCGCTGCTTTCTTCACGCTCTCTTTCGTCGATCGGACCTGTAGCCATTCGAGCTGAGTGGTCAGGATCGCTTTAATATTCGGCCTCAAGTCGGACAAGGTCGCTGATGTTTCGATCTCCGGAAGTCCGGCAAGAGCGCGGATGCGATGAATGTTCGAAAGCTGGAACAACATGAAATCCCTGATCCGAATTTGCCCCAATTCGTTTCTCGGACAGCCCGCATCAACCGAAAGCTGCACCCAACCACGGGAGCATTTCAACTTTCCAGCCATTTCGTCTATCGACATCGGCGTATCCTCTGCGAGATCCATTCCGCATAGTTTCAATTAAAACCCTTATTGTAAAGACTTTGTAAACAAGGATGTTGCCTAAGCTAATCCCTCACGCGAAATTAAACGAAAGGTCCCCTCCAAATTTGAAGGCGGGGAGAACCGAGCCGGTTCTCCCTAATAAGGCATGGCCTAGACTAGATGATCATCGCTGCCGCAACCGTCTCATTGGTAAAAGGATCCACCAAAATGAAAGAGCCGGTCGTTCGATTTACTTTGTAGGAATCGAAGCTTAACGGAGCCGCCACACGTAGAGAAATTCTTCCGATATCGTTGAGGCGAAACTCGAGGTCGTCCTCGATTTTGTGGAGTGTGTTGATATCCACTTTGTATTTCACATCGCGAATCATCGCTTTCGTATCCTTGGTCGAGTGACGCAGAAGGTACTTCCCTCGGCCGTTTAGCGGCTTTTCGCTAAACCAGCATATCATCGCCTCGATATCCTGCCCGACTTGCGGAGGATTGTTCGGCTTCACGATCATGTCGCCGCGACTGATATCAATCTCTCGATCAAGCGTAATCGATGCGCTCAAGGGAGCAAAGGCCTCCTTCATTTCGCAACCCATCGTGTGGATCGCCTTGATCTTCGCGCTGAATCCAGATGGCTGTACGAGGACTTCATCGCCCGGCTTGAACACCCCGCCGGCAACTCTGCCCGCGTATCCACGAAAATCGTGAAACTCGTCGCTGTGCGGACGAATCACCCACTGGACCGGAAAGCGCGCCGAAACATGATTCTCGTCAGGTCTCACATAAACGCTTTCGAGATGGTACAACAACGTCGGCCCTTGGTACCAAGGCATCTTCTCTGACTTATCAACTACGTTGTCGCCCTGCAAGGCGCTGATTGGAATGAAGGAAACTTCGACGATATTGTCGAGGCGCGAAGCGAATTTTCGAAACTCCTCTTTGATCTCCAAGAAACGCTCTTCACTCCAGTCCACGAGATCCATCTTATTGACGGCGATCACCACATGCTGGATACGCAACAAATTCGCGATAAACGAATGACGGCAAGTCTGCTCGATAACGCCCTTTCGCGCATCCACCAAAACGATCGCCAGATTCGCGGTCGACGCGCCCGTCACCATATTGCGCGTGTATTGGATGTGTCCGGGAGTATCGGCGATAATAAACTTTCGTCGCGGCGTCGCGAAGTAGCGATAGGCCACATCGATCGTGATTCCCTGTTCCCGCTCCGCCCGCAGGCCGTCCGTTAGAAGGGCCAAGTTTACATTCTCGTCGCCGCGCTGCGTGCTGGTCTTCTCGATCGCTTCGAGTTGATCCTCGAAGATCGCTTTGGAATCGTAAAGCAAACGACCGATCAGCGTCGATTTCCCATCGTCCACGGATCCCGCAGTCGTGAACCGCAGCAAATCCATATCGAGGTAGCCTTTTTCAGTAGAAGTTTTTTGTTCGCTCATTTCGATTAATTGTTCGGTCTAGAAGTAGCCCTGCTTCTTCCGGTCTTCCATCGCGCTCTCGCTGCGTTTGTCGTCCGCCCGGTTCCCGCGCTCGGTCTCTCTCGCCGCCGCGACTTCTTCGATAATCATGTCCATCGTGGATGCGTCCGAATCGACCGCTCCAGTAATGGTCGCGTCTCCCATCGTCCGGAATCGGATCTGTCGTGTTTCCACCGTTTCGCCATCTCTTGGCTGAACGAATTCCGAAACCGCCAAAATCGTCCCGTTTCTCACAACCACTTCCCGCTCGTGGGCGAAGTAGAGGCTCGGAAGCGGAATGTCCTCTTGCTTCATATATTGCCAGACATCCATCTCGGTCCAGTTGCTCAAAGGAAACACACGGAAGTGCTCGCCCGGGTTCATCTTGCCATTGAAGATGTTCCACAGTTCAGGACGCTGATTTTTGGGATCCCATTGTCCGAACTCGTCTCGGTGCGAGAAGAAACGCTCTTTCGCGCGGGCTTTTTCTTCGTCGCGCCTGCCGCCTCCCAGTGCCGCGTCGTACTGGCCTTCTTCGAGGCAGTCGAGCAAGGTTTGGATCTGCAGAAAATTGCGGCTCGCATTCGGCCCTTTCTCTTCGACCACACGTCCTTCATCGATTGCTTTCTGCACGGAACCCACTACCAGGTTCGCGCCCATTTCCTTCACCAGATTGTCCCGGTACTCGATCGTCTCGCGGAAATTGTGGCCCGTGTCGACATGTACCAGCGGGAATGGGATCTTGGCCGGCCAAAATGCCTTTCGAGCCAGATGCGTCATAACAATCGAATCCTTGCCGCCCGAAAAGAGGAGCGCGGGACGTTCAAATTGAGCAGCTGTTTCGCGGAGGATGTAAATGGCCTCGCTCTCGAGCTGTTTCAGATGCGTTACGATATAATCCGGCATAATAGAGGGCGGTGTGTACTAGGCGAAAACCGCTAGATCAAGCGCAAAGACCGCCTATTGCGATGCCGAGTACGTCATACTCGATGCAGCCGCTTTAAATCGATCAGCCGCGCGTTGAATCTCAATCGGAGCCAAGGTCCCGAAACTTAACCGAATAAAGTCCTGAATTCTGCTCGACGGGAAACACAAGTCTCCGGGCACATAGAAAACCCCTTTTGCGATACAAGCCTCGTGAAACTCTGATTCCGCGTCCGTTCTCACACCATTGGGCGATCGAAGCCAAAGATACAATCCGCCCGATGGCACCGGCCAGCTCCACCCGAGTTCTCCCAATTCTTGCTCAAAAGCGGCATGAAGCGTCTCCATCTTATTTTTGTAAATCGCTCTGAGCTCTTCAAGATGACCGTCGAACAACCCGTTCTCCAAGGCTCGCTCCATGATTGCCTGGGCGAAATTCGCCGTCCCGAAATCCTGCTGCCCCTTCACGGTGAGCATCGAAGCCAACCACGTATCGTCGGTACAATAAGCGAATCCCACCTTCAATCCCGATGCGTAGGGCTTTGTCAGCGTGCTGGTGTACAGAACCGGCAAGTCCGCATAGGCTTCGATGGCAAGGCAGCTCCTGGCCTCGTGAGGGGCCTCGTAATACAGTTCCCGATAAGCCGCGTCCTCGATCACCGCAATCGTAGTTCCCAAGCCGCTCAGCGCCGCGCCGATCTCCGATTTCACTTTTTTCGAAACGCTATGCCCTGTCGGGTTCGCGAAATAGGAAACCATGTAGAGCGCCTTTATACGATGGAGTTCGTCTGCCGCCTGCCACTCCGCGAACAATCCCTTAAGACCTTCGACATGGATTTCGCCTTCATCGGTCATCGGCATTGCCAATGGCGTCACGCCCAGCCCATCGAGAATCTCCAGAAAAACGAAATAGGTCGGCTGCTCCACGAGAATGCAATCGCCCGGATTGCAGAGCGTCTGAATCGCTAGATACAAGGCCTGCTGCGAGCCGTTGCTGACGAACATCCGGTCATCGCTGAGCGCGTCCGGGCCGAGCTCGTCGCTCGCTTCAATACGTTTCGTCAAAATCGAGCGGAGCCCGGCCCTGCCGACATTCGCGCCGTATTGAAGCGTCTTTTTACCCTCCGCTTCCGTCTCCGCGATCTCATCGACGATGCTTTTGATATCCAGCAATGGCAGCGAATCGTTGTCCGTAAATCCCGCCGCCAAGCTAAGCATGTCCGGGCGCTCAAGCGCTATCGTCATTAATCGCGTAATATCCGACGGCTTTTGCCGCGAACCCAAATCTGATAACTTGATACTCATAGAAAACGCCACACTGCCGATTTCGCCTCTCTTAGCGAAAATAAAAAACGGCGTCCGTAAAAGACGCCGCTTCAAAATTAATCATGGGAACGCGATCGGTTCCCGACTCAAGCCTCTAGGCCATCGACGGAGTGCCATCAACGGCAGGAGGAAGATCTTCATTCTCCTCCTTCGCAGCCTTTTTGTTCTCCTCTTCTTCGACCGCTTCCTTCTCTTGCTTTTCTTCCTCGGTCTTCGTCGAAATTACTTCCGAGCGGATCTCGCCAAACTCGACGATCTCTTTCACGTGCTTGCCTTCGATCGTTTCGAACTCGAGCAGAGCCGCCGCGATTTTCGTGAGAGCCTCGCGATTCTCCTCGATCAGATCTTTCGCTCGATCGAATTGGGTCGTGATGATGCGACTGATTTCATCGTCGATTCTCTTCGCGGTTTCCTCGCTGATATTATGAGTCTTGGCGACCTCGCGTCCCAGGAACAGATGTTCTTCGTTGTCCCCAAACGCGATCGGCCCCAATGGGCTCATCCCCCAGTGGCAAACCATGTGGCGGGCGATGTTCGTAGCCTGCTTGATATCCATGGCCGCTCCGTTGCTAAAGTCACCGGTCTCGACCTCCTCGCCAATGCGGCCTCCCATCGCCATACAAATATCATCGATCAGCTCATTCTTGGATTGCCCCAGAATGTCTTTCGTCGCGGTGCTCATCGTTAGTCCCAACGCTCGTCCGCGCGGAATGATCGTCACCTTGTGCA
>JAJFLS010000247.1 GCA_021772595.1 Opitutales bacterium | reverse complement strand
CATGACGTAGTCATAAATAGTTTCAATTTCTTCGTTCGATAGATCATCGATGAATATATCGGGAAGGCTACCGTCGTCCGTGTGGAATAGGTGTCCCACTTTATGCCATAGCTCCGTCGAGTTCATTTAGTTCTGCATATCCTCAAGAAATATCAAGAGCGATGATAAATAGTGAAACAGCAAAAAGACTAGGGCCTTTTGTCGAAGCGGTGAACGCTATCGACGCCGGGAGACGTAGCGAATTGAGATCTTCGCCATGTTATGACCGCTTGAGTTCTTTCCAGAAAGAGGTGTGGAGAAGTCTAGAGTTGGAAAAATGGTATTCAGTGTACGACGACAGCGATACAGGAGAAGGAGGCGAACCGCTGCCTAGCTGGATATTACGGCGAACGTCGCAAGTCGAAGTGACTCTTCGATGCATGGTGGAAAAGGGAGCGTTGGATTTTCGAAAGAAAGGCTTTTGGCCACAAGTACGGAGACTTCCTTCATAACGTCTAGCTCTCACGCGGCGGCTTGCCGCCGTTGTGAGAAGCGCCTGGTTCGCTGATTTTTTTATAACCCTGCTTACATAGATCGTTGTAGCCAGCCGAACCTGTTTCTGGGGCGTGCCGCTTGATTTCTTTGCTCCATCCAGAAAGTGCCATCGATGCAAACGTTGCAAAATCTATAATCGCTTCAGAGCCTCTCTTCTGAGGTTCTTTCTTCGCTGAATAGATTGGATCCATGCAATCGTATATCTTTTTTAGATCCTTTTCTTCAATTTCGTAGTGGATATTGTGAGCAACCTTATTTCGGAGTGTGTTTAATGCAGCCACAGCATCTTTCACCCAAGGAAAACCAAAAGTCCATCCCGTTAGTAGGTGATGCTTCTGTGCGAAAGATAGACGTGCCTGATCGAATCGATCTATACCCGGGAGTGAGACTTTTAGGCATTCGGTCATGTAGTATTCTACAATCAGGTGGCACTTCAGCACCAAGCCGAGCATATCGTTGTCTTTCTTCCAGAGTTCGTCGAACTCCGTTCTGAATTCAACGTAGTCAACTTCTTGGGCTTTAGCCTGTTCGGCGAGGCTTGAATACAGTGGATGTTGATATTCTTTCATGAGCGAACGCTGAGACTACACGAGAGCATGGAAAGATGATCCATGCAAGGTCGGGGCGGCTATGCGAATTGTGTACGTCGTCTTGATATGCAAATCGACGTGGATCAAGGGTAGGGCTGAATAGCTAAGCTCAACCTTAAGTTCCGTCATGGAGATCATATTTTCCGTTCTGTGTTCTCTGTGGTTAAAAATTTAGTACAACCAAATCACTATTCTCTGCATATCAGTGTTAATATAGGTGGACTCAGTTTCACATATCGTGAATCGTGAAAGGCGGTTGAAGGCGGTTTTTGAGGCTCTGAGTTTCGCTTTTACAATTGAGGATGATCATTGGGGCGGTCTTTAGCGGTTTGGGAAATTACAGACAGTTCGTCTTAAATACGGGCTGGGAGCAAGGTTTAATAAGTATTTATGCGTAGAATTGGTTGCTTTTGTCCGTAAATTGAGCCTGGGTCTTTCTGTATGAAGGAATCCTACGATACTTCCGCTGAAGCGGGAGCGTCACGATATGCGAAACTCAAAGCTGATGCGGATGTCGGGACGAAAAGCGAAACTCAGAAACATGCCGAATCCGGCAACTCAGCCTCTGTTGAGGCTCAAAGCGAACGCTCTTCCGAACTTCGAAGACCGGTTTCGTTTCCTGGATGGAGAGAAGTCTTGGAAGGTTCTGATTTGCCCTCAGCGGAGGTGAAGAGCTTTTCGATCACGATCAAATGGTACTTGGGCTATTGTAAGAAGGCTCGTTGCCTTGCATCGAGAGACACGGCGAACGCATTTTTCGAAACAGTGAAGCGTGAACGCCTTCCGGAGGCTTTTCAGCTCAATATTTGGCGGAACGCGCTTCGTTGGTTTTTCCAAGCCGCGCAGAGCGAGCCGCGGGGAGTCGAGGCGGAAACCCTGCCGCCCGAGACGCTTTCGGCGGAACACGCGAGCGAAGGCGGCGAAACCTGGTTCGAAACCTTCCTCGCAGAGATTCGGCGACGCCACTACAGCTACCATACCGAATTGTCTTACCTTCAATGGATCCGCAGTTTCGCCGCGTTCCATGGGACGAACGAGCTGCAGGATCTCGGCGAGGCCGAAATTCGCAAATACCTGGATTTTCTCGCGACCGAACGCCGCGTCGGCTCCTCGACTCAAAAGCAGGCCCTCAACGCGATTGTCTTCCTCTATAAGCAGGCCTTTCGTCGCGAGCTCGGAGATTTTTCCGACTATCTGCGAGCTCGGCCGAAGACGAATCTGCCTACGGTTCTTTCTCGTGACGAGATCGACCGTCTGCTGGAGAAGATGAACAACCCATATAAGCTGATGGCGAGATTGCAGTACGGGGGAGGGCTTCGGGTTTCGGAACTATCGAGACTTCGGGTCAAGGATCTCGATTTCGCGCAGGGCCGGATAATCATCCGCGGAGGGAAGGGAAACAAGGATCGCTCGACTTTGCTTCCCGAATCGATTCGCGCGGAGCTCGAGGAGCATTTGGTACAAAATCGTCTCCTGTTCGATCAGGACCGGGAGAAGGGAGTCTCCGGAGTGTATCTTCCCGAGGCCCTTGAGCGGAAGTTCAAGAAAGCGGGCGAGCAGTGGATATGGTTCTGGGTTTGGCCGAGTCGGGAATTAAGCGTAGACCCGCGATGCGACTTGAAGCGCAGGCATCATATTCTGCCGCGACTCTACCAGCAGAAAATCGCTCGGGCAGCGGTCGCCGCGGACATTGGCAAGCGCGTGACGAGCCACGTGCTGCGCCATTCCTTCGCCACGCATCTGCTGGAGAACGGAACCGACGTGAGGACGCTGCAAGAATTGCTGGGGCACAACGATATCAAGACGACCCAGATCTACTTGCACGTGATGAAGACGAACGAAGACAGCGTGAAGAGCCCGTTGGATATGTAGGAGCGGTTTCCGCTTCGCGGGATGGTAATTGGTATTTGGTGATGGGAAGATTGGCACGCTGCCGCCATCGGCGCGCTTTGGGGGAGAGCGGAGCGGGGAGATTGAGAGATGAGGAGACTGGGTGAAAGGGTGAAAGGGCGAGAGGCTGAAGGCTAGGAGCTAAAGGCTGATGGCCAAAGGAAGAATAGCGGAGAGGCTCCACGCCGAGTTTCGGCGTGGCTACGGGAGAGAGCGAGTGGGGAGGTTTTTCCACGCCGGGTTTCGGCGTGGCTACGGGGTGATGCGGGGTGGGTCTGGGCTCGGGGATGCCCCGGGAGTCGGCATGGGGTGATTGAGTAACAGCTCACAGTAGGGTAAGTAGAGTGTCGAGCCAGGGTGGAGACAAGCTATTTTAGTAATTGTGAATTGTGAATTGTGATCCGGCTTCTCGTTGATACGCCGAGACGAGGTGGGTGATTGGGGAATGAGAGAGGGGGTGACTTGGTGAAGGGGCGTTGTTTGCGGGATGTCAAAACTTTCAGTCGATGCGGTTCAGCTCCACGGAGTGGACGTCGATTGCTCGGGCGCCTTTTAGATCGAGTGAACTTAGGCGGAGGTTGCCGCGGCCTTTTTTTAGATTAAGCGTACCGAGCGCTAGGGGTTTGAAATCTTTTACGAAGTAATGGGATTCGGATACGCGTTCTTTTGATTTATCGTATAGAGGGGGATCGAATATCTCGACGACTTTTGCTTGCGTGGATGCGGTGTCGTCTATCGAAAGTTGGACAGTGACTCCCTCGTCTCCGGCAGCGCAGGTGTAGTAGATGATTGCTTCGTAATTGCCGCTTGCGCCTACGTCTATGTCCCAAGTGATGGAGTCGTCGGCGCTGGTCCATTGGGTGAAGAATGAGTTGTTCGGAGCTTTGGAGCTTCGCTTGATCGTGCCGTGCTCTACTCCATCGCGGGCGGGCAGGGTTGTGGACGGGCCGTATCCGACGGTGAAGGGGCGATCGGCGTATCGCTTGAAGTCGGCTTGCATTTGCTGGCCGTGATTCTTCGCTTGCCGGAGAAGATTTGTAACCACTTTTGGGTGACGCTCTGCGATATTGGTATGTTGACCGGGGTCGGCGTCGATGTCGAACAACTGGCCCTTGGCGTCCAGTCGAAATTGTTGTGTGCGGACGCTGACTTGGCTGCTCTTGATGGCGAATAGGGAGCGTGGTTCCCAGCTCGATTTTCGGTCGCGAAGAAGCGGGGCGAAACTTCGGCCGTCTAGGGGCTTGTCTAAATACGGCTCGATGTCCGCAAGGTCGGCGAGCGTGGGGAGCAGGTCGATGGCTCCAGTGATTTGAGGGACTGTGGCGCCGGCTTTAAGCTCGTTGGGCCAGCGCATGAAAAACGGGGAGCGCAGGCCGCCTTCGTCGATGGAGCCTTTGCGACCTTTCATGCCTCCGTTCCAACGATAGGAGTTGGGGCCGTTGTCGGAGAAATAGATGACGATGGTGTTTTCATGCAACTCGAGTTCGTCGAGCTTTTTCAGGATTCGGCCGACGTTCCAGTCGATGTTTTCGCACATGGCGAGCGCGGCGCGGGTCATCATGATGTCTTCCTGTTCGGGATCGCGGTGGCGCATGTCGGGATCCTTTTCTTCGAATTTTCCGTAGAAGCGATCCGATATCATCATGGGAGAATGCGGCGTGTTGAACGGGACGTAGCAGAAGAAAGGCTGTTCCTGATTGGCTTCGATGAAGGCGGTTGCGTGGTCGGTGAAGTCGTCCACAACGTATCCATTTCCTCTGACTTTCTTGCCATTGTGGTCGAGAGGCGGGCTGAAGTAGTGGCCCCAGTGGCCGGAGGTGAATCCGTAGTATTCGTCGAAGCCTCGATTGTTCGGATGGTAGGGCGGCTGCGTGCCGTTGTGCCATTTTCCGAAGGCGCCAGTTGCGTAGCCAGCGGCCCTGAAGATGTCAGCGATGGTGGTTTCGTCTGTATTCAATCTTCCCTGACCGCGGCTGACTCCGCTGACTCCGGTGCGTGGGTAGTATCGGCCGGTCAGAAATTCGGCTCGGGTGGGGGCGCAGACTTGGCAGACGTAGTAGTTTTCGAGAACGACGCCTTCTTCGGCGAGGGAATCGATGTTCGGGGTGGCGAGGTTGACGTTGCCGTTGAAGCTAAGATCGCCCCAGCCTTGGTCATCAGTCAGGATGACGACGACATTGGGCGGGCCGGCGATCAGCGAATTGACGAGCGCGATGCTGATCGCGCAAAGGAGGGGTAGGGGGGCGATTTTCATGATTTGATTGGTTGCCCACGGATAGCACGGATTGTTTGAAAAACGCTTATATAGGAATTCTAAATTAGGATAAGATCAAAAATCGAATTTCAATATCTGTGTAGATCCGTGTGATCCGTGGGAAATAAACAAGGCGCGATTTTCGCTCTATTTGTTGTAGAGGGTTGCCATGGTTTCGAGAAGCAAGAATTGGCGGTAGTTGAGGTTGTTGAATTGCACGCCGTCGATCGTAATCGAGTAACGCTGGCGCTTGTCGTCTTTTTTGAGAGGGCGGAATTCGAACTTTTCGGTATAGGGGATTTGCGAAAGAACGTAGAGGATGGATTTTAGCCGCGTCTCTAGTTTGTTGTTCGAGCTGATGACGATCCATGGGCTCTTGTCGGAGGAGGTTCTTTGAAACATCTGCTCCTTGTACTTGGTAAAGACGTCCCAGTACTCTCGAGCGGCTTTGTCGTTTTCCGAGTACTTCCAGTATTTGAGCGGGTGGATTTGCCGTTCTTTGAATCGGAAGAGCTGGGTATGTCTCGAGATGGAAAGATAGAGCTTGATGAGGATCAGGCCGTTATCGATCTGTTTCTCCTCCCAATCGACGACCTTCCCCATGAAGTATTTGTATTGGGATTTGGAACAGTAGCCCATTGTCGGCTCGATCAGGGCGCGGTTGTACCAGGAGCGGTCGAAGAAGGTGATTTCTCCTTTCTTGGGAAGGTGCTGTTCGTAGCGGCGGAACCAGTTCTTCGATTCCTTTCGGGTGGGGATTCCCAGTTCGACGATGTGAAAATGCTTCGGCATCAGGTACTCGGTGAAGCGTTTGATCGAGGATCCTTTGCCTGCCGCGTCCCGGCCTTCGAAGACCAGAGCGACTCGTTTGTCGTTGTTGATGACCCAGTGCTGCAGCTTGAGAAGCTCTACCTGAAGTCGACGTTTCTCTTCTAGGTAGGTCGCGTAGTCTACGTTGTCGTAATGTTCAAAGAGCTTGCCTCCGGTAGCGTATTTGCGAGTCATTTTCGATAGTCGTTTGGAACCGTCTGTTGAGTGAAATCAATTAAGGAGGATTGGCGATATTCAAAATCGCTCCCAGGCGAAATAATGTGCCGCGCCTTCAAAAATCAGCAAATAGCTGACAGTCTAGGTGTTTCGCCAGCGGGCGTACAATCCGCAGGGAAGCGCGTGGCCGCTGCTGGAAATGGGGATTCCGATTTCGCCGGAAGTGATGGAGCCCTTCGATTCGACCAGCGCGTCGCTCAGAAGGTTTCCTACGATCGTCGGCGAAATGCCGGTCGTGTAGGCGTTGACCAGGATAAATAGGGGCGTTTTGGAAAGTAGCTTTCGGCAACTCTTTAGAAACCCCCAGAGATCGCGCTCGAACTGCCAGATCTCACCCTTTTTTCCGCGTCCGTAGGAGGGTGGGTCCATGATGATGCCGTCGTACTGATTTCCGCGGCGTATCTCGCGCTCCACGAATTTGACGCAATCGTCCACGATGTAGCGGATGGGGGCGTCTTGGAGGCCGCTCAGAGCGGCGTTTTCCCGGCACCAGGCGACCATGCCTTTCGCCGCGTCGACATGGCAGACTTCGGCCCCAGCCATCGCGGCGGCGATGGTGGCTCCGCCGGTGTAGCCGAAGAGATTCAGGATTTTCGGCGGTTTCTTCGCTTTGCGAATCGCGCCGCTAACCCAATCCCAATTGACCGCTTGCTCGGGGAAGAGGCCGGTGTGCTTGAAATCGGTGGGCCTGATTTTCAAGGTCGCGTCGCCGTATTGGATTGTCCAGGAGTCGGGGATCTTGCGGCGGTATTCCCATTGTCCGCCGCCTTTGATGCTGCGATGGTAGAAGGCGTCGTATTCGCCCCAATCGCGAGAGCTGAGCGGCCAAATGACTTGCGGGTCAGGACGGACGAGAATGACGTCGCCCCAACGCTCTTTCTTCATGCCGTCTCCGCATTCCAGGATTTCGTAGTCCTCCCAATTGTCCGCGAGTATCATATGGGGAGCAGCGAAGCGCGTTTGCGGTCGGGGATCAAGGACGGGAATAGAGGAGATTGCGTTGATCAGGAATGGTAGCGGGCGATTTCGCGCCTTTCAAATGTAGGAGCCTGCTTGCAGGCGATTTTCATCGTAATGCCCCAGGAAAACAATCGCCTGCAAGCCACCGACAGGTCGGGGTCAATGACAGGCTCCTACATTAGTCGGAACGACGCAGTCGTCCCGCTACGGGAGGAGTTACGGGAGATCGGTCGCTACCTGGTTTCCGGTTTAGACCAACTTACTCGAAGTCGACTTTCTGGAGTTCGGGTTTGAGGGAGCCGACGCAGGTGAGGTTTCGGTAGCGTTCGGCGAAGTCCAGTCCGTAGCCGACGACGAATGCATCGGGGATTTCGAAACCGGAGAAATCCGCTTCGATGTCGAATTTGCGCCGGTCCTTCTTGTCGAGGAGCACGCAGGTTTTGACCGAGGCGGGACGGGCATGGGACAGGTGCTTCAGGATCGAAGTGAGCGTATTGCCTGTATCCAGAATATCATCAATGACGAGAACGTGTTTTCCTGCGATGTCGGTTTTCAGCGGATTGGTGATGCGTGGCGGCGCGCTCGTCTCGGTGGTGACTCCGTAGCTGTCTGCTCGGATGCAGTCGAGACGAGTCGGAATGTCCAGCTTTCGAATCAAGTCGGCGGTGAAGACGAGAGCTCCGCTGAGTACGCAGACGACGGTGACGTCCTGATTGGCGTAGAAGGTCGAAATATCTTTGGAAAGCTCGTCGAT
>JAJFLS010000246.1 GCA_021772595.1 Opitutales bacterium | reverse complement strand
ATCTGTGAGCGCGTCGGTCAAGTAATCGCCCTCCTCACCTGGCTCGAGATCGGGAATATAGCGCCACTCGCGAAAATAAGAGTCGCCATTATACGGATACCAAAAAGTTTCCGGCGCGCCCCAGAGCGTACCGCCGATGTTGCGATGGAACCCATGGGCCTGAGGATAGCCCTCAGCGCGACCGGCATGCCACTTGCCAATGTGCACGTTGTAGTATCCGGCGTCCTTAAGAAGTTCGGCCACGGTCGTTTCTTCCGTCGGCAAAGTATCGACGCAAATCGGTTCGAGCAGCGTTCGGTTTCCTCGCTTCAACGCCGCCTCGCGCCAGATCGTCATATGGAGACGCGCGGGGTGCTTCCCGGTCAAGATAGAGACGCGCGTCGGCGTGCAAACTGGACTGGCAGCGTATGCCTGAGTGAAGCGAACACCTTGTTTGGCAAGCCGATCGAGGTTGGGCGTTTCGTGGAGATCGCTGCCATAACAGGCAAGATCTGCCCAGCCGAGATCGTCCGCCAGAATGAAAACGATGTTTGGCTCGCCCTGAGCTTGTCGAAGGGGCCCGCCCTCCCCTTCCTCAGCAACCGCAAACGGTAAAGCGCAAAACAAGATTGAGAACGCGGATATCAGATAGATTCTCGGTTTCATGTCATATCTCACTCCTCAAAACTGAGTGTCGCTGAAAAGAATGAACCGAAACCGCCAAGAAAGGCAACGATGCAGCACGAAGAAACCAGGCCTATCACCAGGTGCCCGTATTAACCTTGCCCACAAAGATTCATTTCCGAAATATCCAGGCTTCGCTAGGCAAGTAATGATGCTCATCGAATGGGGCCAATTGAAAAGTAGATTTAGACATGACAATTTTGGAACAGAACACGCGAGAAGCTGCTGAGTTGCTTGGACAATTAGACGCCTTCTCTAGTACGATTGAGGCCGCAGCGAATGACGTGGCAGTCACTCTCAGATCTGGCGGGCGCCTGCTGGCCTGCGGCAACGGAGGGAGCGCTGCCGAAGCTGGCCATCTCACCACGGAACTGGTTGTCCGATACAAAAAGGACAGGCAGGCATACGCAGCCCTTTGTTTGAACGCTCACGGAGGAGACCTGACCGCAATTGGCAACGACTATTCGTTCGAACAAGTCTTCGAACGCCAAATTGAAGCCTTTGGCCACGCTGGCGACTTCCTGGTAGTCTTTACCTCGAGTGGACAATCCCAAAACATTCTGCTCGCGCTTGAGAAAGCAAAGGAACTGGGGTTGAGCACCCTGGCGTTCCTCGGCAAGAGCGGAGGCGCCTGTCTCGGCAAAGCAACGCATGAGATACTCATTCCCAGCATGAACTGCGCGCGAATTCAAGAAGCGCATCTGCTGCTTCTCCACACGCTTTGCGATCTTGTTGAGCAAAAGCTCGGCCACCATGAATGACTCGCGACTCTACATTGGCGTAGACATTGGCGGAACAAAATGCGCCGTACTCGTCGGCTCCGGCAATGGCAAGATTGCGCAACGCGAAGAGATCGCTACCGCCGCGCTCGAACACACTCGCGACTGGATTCTGAACCAGGTCGAAAAACTTGCTAAGCAATACGCACGTTCGCTTTGCTGCGTTGGAATCTCTTGTGGTGGCCCCTTGGATACACAGAAAGGTCTCGTGCTCAGCCCGCCGAATTTGCCGGATTGGGACGGCGTTCCCATCGTCGCCCTCGTTAGCGAAGCTGCTGGGCTACCCGCCTACTTGATGAACGATGCCAATGCGGGCGCTCTAGCCGAGGGCATGTACGGAGCCGGACGCGGTTGCGATAATTTCGTGTTTCTAACCTGCGGAACAGGCATGGGCTCGGGTATCGTTTGCAATGGTCGTATTTTGGAAGGAGCCAACGGCTTCGCCGGTGAGGTTGGACACATGCGTCTTACTGATGAAGGGCCAATAGGATACGGCAAAAACGGGTCGTTCGAAGGATGGTGCAGCGGCGGAGGCTTTGCCCAATGGGCCGGTTTATCCGCAAAAGAAGCGGCCGCGCTGGCCAGAGAAGGCGATGAGGCTGCCTTGAACGCGTATTCCCATTTTGGCGACCAACTCGGTCGCGGCTTGGCCGTCCTAGTCGACATCATCAATCCAGAAAGAATCCTGATTGGCGGCATATATCCGCGAGCTCAAGAGTGGATAGAATCGGCAATGCTCAAAGCGCTAGAGAAGGACGCTCTCTCCCAAGCCCTCTCCGCTTGCGAAGTCCTACCCGCAGAGCTCGGGGAGCGGATTGGTGATCTAGCTGCTCTTTCGGTGGCGAGGTATTGGAACGAACGAATTGCAGCACAATAGTGAACCAGTGAAATAGGCCAAAGAAACTAGCCAGTATTCGCAAATGAGACTGACTTCATCACCAAGGGAATTCATAATTTTGAACTCACGCGAAGCCGCCAAGCCGCGAAGGCATTGAGGACTCGATCAGAAACGTTATGATTTCAGCATTTCTTCCTTCGCGGCTTGGCGGCTTCGCGTGAACCCCTTTCTCCAAGCCAAACGAAGCATAGAGGTAGTAAGCGGCTGATCTTCCCGCACGCGCGTCACCCTAAGTGCATTATCGAGGAAGCCTTGCATTTTCCACACCGAGGTCCCGGTGTAGCTACTTCGTACCGCAAGCGGTACGGTGTGGTCCTACTCGTAAACGAATGTCGCTGTCGCCGTACAGTCACTACCTGACACGAGTCGAACCCAGTGGGCGCTGAAGCCTTTGGGGAAATTGAACTCTATAGTTTCGTTCGGAGCCACTTTCCATGTGCGATAGGCATAATAGCCATTGTGGTCAAAGTTGATCTCCAGTGTGATCTCCGTCTCCTTGTCTGCGGATAGCGTCATTCGCTTTTTGTCGTAGCCAGTCATCAAATACGGATCGGATGCGGCTCCGGCTCTGACGCGGGTATTTTTCCAAGGTCCTCCCACGCCGACCGGCTTTCCCAATTTCCAGAGATCATCAATGCCGCCAAACCAGAGCGCCTCGCCGCCGTTGGAGCTTCGGTAGATGTGCTCGCCGTCTTTCCCATCGCTACTCACCCCCGACATTACCAAAAGCCCATTCCAGGAAGCGAAGTCCGCAATCTGCTTTCGATGGCTGCTAACAGGACGCAGTTTCTGAAACAGTGGAGGCTTATTGTTAACGACCAAAGGTAGCTCATAGAACGTGCCATGAATATTCGCCAGTTCACGCTCGGATTCCACCTCGCGATAAGCGCGCGGCCAACCGAATGAGAACGGATTATCGTAGGCGGAATCTCCTTTCGGCAAGCGCAGCCTCTCGCCATGCGACACAACGATCACCGACGCTTCGTCCACAGAGAACTTGGGCGCCCGATCAAGATGCTTCACAAGCTCGGGGCTAAGCGCCTTACCGTGAACGAAGTCGAATTGTTCCTTGCTGAATTCGCTGACCTTTCCTTCGAGATCGCTTACCGCTAGATTTCGGGATTCCCTCAAAGCGTAGAGAGCCGACCCGCTAACGACATTCTCTCCAATGTCGGCCAGTCCTGAAAACAGTTCACGGCCTTCGTCGGCAGTCCGATAATTAGCATCCGATTGATGAAAATAGGCGGACGCGATGCAATTTCGGCTGGGCCGAAGTCGCACCCATTGAGCTTGAAACGATTCTGGAAAAATGAACGGCGTATATCCACTTACGGATACATCGTTGTAGGTCGTCCAATTGCCCGTTCCTTCATAATCCACTTCGATGCGGATGCTGACTTCCTCCTGATTTTGCACGACCAAATGAAGTATCCGTTCCCTGAAGCCGTTCACCAAAAATGGCAGACTGGGGACATTGGCGCCAACCGGCTCGTTTATCCAAGGCCCCCCGTAACCGGAACCAGGACCCCATTGCTTAAGGTCTGCCATAGTCCCGAACCACAGATTGCTCT
Source organism: Opitutales bacterium (assembly GCA_021772595.1). Taxonomy (GTDB): domain Bacteria; phylum Verrucomicrobiota; class Verrucomicrobiia; order Opitutales; family Opitutaceae; genus Pelagisphaera. The sequence continues at coordinate 5,498 of JAJFLS010000246.1, read as the reverse complement.
GTGGCTGACCCGCCCGCGGATTCTCCTGAATGGATGTTTCATCTGTCGCCAGTACCAATCGACCGTTCCAATCGCAAAAATCCGGCACGTATCGCAGGTGGCTTCCAATCGGAGCAAGTCCAGACGAGTTCTTCGCCGAAAACCCAGGAGGGAAATCGAAGAACATGCCGTGCATATCCATCATCCATTTGCCATCGGTCACTTCGCGGATGCGCGGCCATTCCGTATACCAGCCGTGAATGGCATCGTTATTAAAAGAAGACTTGGGCAAAAGATAGGTATACCATTCGCCGTCATCCAACAGCTTAAGTCTCAAAGCCCGGTCGTCCCAGCCGATCGACCAGACCTGATCTGAATCGTTCGCGTTTCCGTAAAGACCGCCAGGACCCATCACGTCCGTGTACTGCTTGCGCTCCAACACCTCCCAGTATTCGCCATCCCACGACGCGAGGGCACCGCGTTCATCCGGCGTCTCGGCCTTTATGCGTTTGAGAATCGCGTTGGCTTCACCGTCCGAAATCCCCTTCCGAAAGCTTCCACCAACATGTTCGCCGTTATTGGCCATGATCAATTTTCCCTGCGCGACATAAGCGCCTTTCGCATGCCATCCGGGAACGGACTTATGGAAGAGCTTTTTCACTTCCAATGTGCGCACGTTCAATTCGTAGATCATGCCCTCCATATCAACGACATAGACCCAATTCGCGGGATCTTTCAAATGTCTCGTAAACGCCGTAATCCGACCCGGCATAATACTCGGTGAAACCGCCCTCACCTTCCCTGATTCATCGATCAAGTAATGCGCCATGAGCAACTGCTTCGATTCCCTATGGATCATCCGCCCCGCCGGCGTGCCTCCCACGCTTTCCGGGTGAATTGTCAGCTTCAAGTCCTCGCCAATTGAATACAGCTTATGATCGCTCCCGAAAGGCTCATGAGCCGCGTAATTCACCAACCACAGTTTTCCCGCCCACGGCACCACGGCGCCGATACCGCATTCGTTGAGCCTCTCCATTTCGCCACCATTGTCGGCGTAAGTCGTCAGATGCGGATAAACACCGCTAATGAATAGCGGTTCCTCGCGCTCCTGGGCCTCGCAGAGAAAGGCGATGACCGTTAAAGCGTGTAGAAAGAGTAGTCCCTTTTTTGTCATAATTACATCACATGAGTATTTTGTAGAATGCCCAGTATTTCAGTGTAGGAGCGGGTTTATCCCGCGATGGAGCCTATAGATATTTGACGGGGTTGCGCTATCGCGGGATAATCCCGCTCCTACAATCTTCTTACGCATATCCTCACACCGCATGGGTTTTGAAAAATTTTCCAATCCTTTCAATGGCGTCTAACGCCTCCGGCATTTCCGGAATGACATGGGCACTGTTGTGCCAACCGTGTATGACGTCCTCATAGGCGTCGAGCTCAATTTGCACGCCTGCTTGGCGGGCATTGCCGACGTAGGCTAGCGAATCGCCAAACATGGTTTCCGATATCCCGACCTGGACGAGCATAGGAGGCAAGCCTTCGAGGTCGGAGAAAACTGGAGACGCCAGCGGTTCGACCGGATCCGCGCCATTTAGATATTGGGCTGCCATCCGATCGAGATAGACCTTTGAAATGGTCGGATCCGATTCGGCGTTGGTACCGAAGGTTTCCGCGCTTTGCGTTAGATCTGTCCAGGGCGAAAGGAGAACGGCTGCTAGCGGCTGGCTCTCGTCCGCGAGCTTGAGTTTCGCTAACAAAGCCGCGGTCAATCCCCCGCCGGCCGAACTTCCGCCCACAACGATCTGCTTCGCCGATACACCCTGCTTCAACAGCCATTGGTAGGCAGTGTAGGCGTCATCGATCGCAGCGGGAAACGGATGCTCCGGCGCCAGCCGATAATCGACCGTGAAACAGCGACACCCGCAAGCTGCGCTCAGATCGGAGGCGACCCTCCGGCTGGCCTTAGCCGAGCTGCGGTAATAGCCTCCACCGTGCAGAAACATGAATACGCTTTCGGTAGCGGGCGTGCCGTGCACGATCCATTCCCCATAGACGCCATCGGCGTCGCAGGGTGTGATCGCTGTATCAGGTCGGGGGATACCTCCACCGCCGACGCCATCTCCACGAAGGGATGCAATCGATTGGCTCGGGTCGTAAGGATCCGCGCGTTTCAGCGCGATCAGTTGTTTTAGTTCATCACTTGCCATTTGAGTGTACCGAATGTTTGGAGATCTAGGATTTGCATTGAGTCCGCGACGGATTGCGAGGTTCCAAAAATCAAGCGTTCATGATCTTCCCAAGCACCGTTTCATCGATATCGATGCCGAGGCCGGGTTTTTCAGGTGTATACATGCAGCCATTTTCCAGACGCAGAGGTTCGCGCAGAATGCAATTGCCCAATGGATTGTCGCCAAACCAATATTCGGAGGTCATTGTATTGGGCATCGCCGTAGCCAGATGAGAACTCGCTGCAAAATGAATCGCCGAGCCAATGCTGATGTGCGGAGCAAAGGCCAATCCAAATCCATCCGCCATTTCTGCGATGCGTTTGCATTCCGTGACCCCACCCGCGCGACAGACATCGGGCAGAACCACATCCAGGCCGCCCGAGCGAATAAACTCAGCCGTTTCATAGCGGGAGGTTAGCGAATCCGTTGCGATCGGAATTCTCAGAGCCCGAGCGATCTCGCCGTACCCGGCCACATCCTCGGGCGCTGTCGGCATTTCAAACCACATGCAATCAAGCTCCTGCAACTCGTGCCCAATCTGAATCGCCTGAGCGCGATCATAGACACCGGCGGCATCGGTGTAGATCATATAGTCATCGCCCACCGCGTCACGCACGGCGCGAATACTTTTCAGGTCGCCTTTGATTCCTTTTCCAATCGCCATCTTCAAACCCGTATAGCCTCGCTGTTTGAGATCGAGCGCATCCTGGACCAATTGCTCGAACGCTTCTTCCGACTGGTCATAACTGAGCGCAGGCAATCCGGAGGCGTATACACGCACCGGATTGCGAAAGCATCCGCCAAGCAATTGGTAAAGCGGCTTACCCGCAGCTTTGCCAATAAGATCCCACAAAGCGATGTCGATTCCGCTAATCGCTTCCAAGTAAAAGCCCGCTCGATGCCCGCGTACGCGCATTCCAGCATACATCCGTTCCCATAGAACCACTACATCGTGAGGGTCCTCCCCTGTGACGATATCGACAAGCAGCAGATCGATAATTTGCTTGGTTGCCTGAGGCGCTACCGGAGCTTTCGCCTCGCCCCAACCAACAAGCCCGTCATTCGTAGTCACCTTGACGATCACCGTATCGATCGTTTTGGAGTAAATGAAGCGGCGCCGCAGCGGCGGCGGATATTCCGTCGAAAGTTCCGGCGAGCGATTTTCATCCCCCCAGCCGCGACTTCCCCAATAACTTTTATTGTCGAGTGGTTTCGCCTGTACGGCGAAGGTTTCAATGGTAGCTATTTTCATAAAGATTCCTGGGCCAACATTAATAACAAAGGCCCCTGCCCCCAAGGGAAAACGCCAAAGGGACGGGTGGCATACATATTCAATTCGCTTATGGGCGTGGCATCGCTGACCAATCCCAGCGCCCCTTGCTCGTCGACGCAACGAACCGCCGCCGAGCGGGCTTTGCGCTCCATCTCTCCAAACACGCCCTCGTCCAACAACGAAACCTCAAAGGCTTCGCGCCAGGCAAAGGCCGTCATTACTGCGAGCGTGGATTCCAAATAAGTCTCGGGGCGGGTAATCACGGTATGCCATAGACCGTCCGCATGTTGATGTCGCTTTAACGCTGCGCAAAGTCGCTGTAAACGTTCGGTCAGTTCCGGCCTCGCCTTACAAGCCTCCGGAAGGAGCTTTAGCGTTTCAACCAGCCCCATCAATGCCCAGCCATTACCGCGGGCCCATAATTGACCGTTATTGCCGCAATTCATTTCGTAACCATGCCAGAACAAGCCTGAATGCTCCTCTGAATCTTCGACCTGCAGTGCCCACGTATAACCGAGAATTTCCTCCAAACCTTGTCGGGTATACTTTTCATCACCCGTAATCCGACCAAGCCGAACCAGGAATGGCCCATCCACATCAAGGCAATCCACCCAAATTTGCTGACGCCAACCGGGCATATCAGGACGATGCATACGCGCCCCGAACCGATTTACCGGAAACGATGCGTTCAGGGCAGCCAGCTTCCTAGCAGCTTCCAAGAACTCATCGTCACCGCTTTCTTCATACATCAACAGCAATTCAATTCCGGGAGCAATATGCTCTTCATTCTTCATGCCCACGCCACGATCGACATATTCTCGCAGCAATGCCCCCGCGAATTCATAGTAGTCTGCATTGCCAGACACGCGATACGTTGCAAGCAGACCGCGGAGGGCAATGCCTTCGCCAAATCCCCACCTTCTGAAAGGCCAACGGGCCGTGCAATCAGCAACTTGTCTCAACATCGTTTAATAGGAACTTGTTTGGGTGAGGTCACAAGCGCTTGAAACCATCGAATCAATCTGACCATACCAGCTCATAGCCCGCCAGCTTTCTTATTCAATTCCAGATAGGCCAAGCCAACATTCAAACACGCATTCCAGTTTACCCATCCTTCGGGATGTCGAAATTTACCGTCGGGATTATAAGGATACATCTCAGATCCGGGAGAGGCGTCAATGCTGCCTCGCACCGTTTCGAGCCGAGCGCATACGTCTTCGTGATAGGATTTGGGCCAGCCTCGTTCAACAAAGGGGTACCCCATGCGCGGGCGATTGCAAGCGGCAGCCATTTTCGGATTTCGACCAAACAAATTATCTAATTGCGCATAAGCCACCTCGATCAATCTATTTTTCAATCTATTATCTTCAACGACCCAAGAAGCAGCCAAAGCGCAGGCGGGAAATGCTGCCAGGTTTCCGGTTTCATTCATCGAAGGAATCGTCCAATGATACTCCAAGTCATAACGGCGAAAATCCCACATATTATTCGATCGGGCAACCACGACACGGGCCCAATCTTCAATTTTCGCTTGAAGTCCTTCAGGCGCCTGTTCGGGCATATTTTGCAGGAACCAAACCAGGTTCACCATCATCTGAAATTCGGAACCGCGGTGACCTTTGGTCGTCCTAGGATCGTTCCAATCAAGTGAATCGATAATAAATTGGGTTTGATCTCGAGCCGCAGCTAGGAATTTGGGAGCAAGCAATTCATCTCTTTTTCGAACAAGCTCATACATATAGAGATTGGGCAATATGGAATGACCGGGTACGTGCCTACCTTTATAGGGATGCAAGTCTTTGTCGAGCTTCCATTCGCCATTTTCCCACATGGGAGGCTCATAGGTATCCGGGTGCCAGAGGGGATCGATTTCCCAACTTCCTACTGCTTTCCAGTGAGTCAGCGCAAAAGAGTAACACTTATCATAGAACTCATGCGAAATCCAACGGTCCAATTTCAACTCGTCGTACGCATATAAAAAATACGCAAACTGCTCCAAGGTCTGGCTATGGATC
>JAJFLS010000245.1 GCA_021772595.1 Opitutales bacterium | reverse complement strand
CGCCATTGTTTGGTTGATTATTTGGGGCCCCCGGGAGATCGGCCGCTACCTTTATCGGATTGAAGCACGCCTTAGCCTTAATGCGTTGCTGATGACGGAAACGGAACTGAAGGACATTGCAGCCCCAGCGATCATGGGACTTAGAAGAATTCCGAAAAACGGATACAGGACTCCGGCTGCGATGGGGATTCCGATTGCGTTGTAAATGAAGGCGAAGAACAAGTTTTGGCGGATGTTTCGCATGACCGCCCGACTTAGCGTGATCGAACTCACGATTCCTTGCAGGTCTCCTTTTACCAGGGTTACGCTGGCGCTTTCTATCGCTACGTCAGTCCCTGTTCCCATTGCTATGCCTACATCGGCGGCGGCGAGAGCTGGAGCGTCATTGATGCCATCTCCCGCCATCGCGACACGTTGATTTTGGAGTTTAAGCGATTCGACGAAATCCTGTTTATCTTTGGGCGATACTTCGGCTTTAAAGTCGTCGATGCCGAGCTCTTTGGATACGGCTTGAGCGGTTTTCGCGTTGTCGCCTGTGCAAATGATTACTTTGATGCCCATTTGGTGTAGGGCCTTGATCGCTCCAGGAGTACTAGCTTTAATCGGATCGGCGATGGCGATCGCTCCGAGGACTTGTTCGTTTCTAGCTACCCAGACTACTGTTTTGGCCTGAGATTGAAGGAGGTCCGCGCGGTTTAGCAATTCGGGAGCCAGTATTATATTTTCTTTTTCCAAAAAAGCTCTCTTGCCGACTCTAATTGTTTGGCCAGCGATCTCGGCATAGACGCCTCCACCGGTGACGCTTTCGAAATTCTGGACTGTGGGAATCTCGATTCCTTTCTGCTCGGCTTTCTTTGTAATAGCTCTAGCCAACGGATGTTCAGAATGCATTTCGATGGCGGCGGCTGTCTGCAAAAGCGTGTGTTCATCGGCATCCGGGGCAATGATGGTGGCAACCACTTCTGGGCGTCCTTCGGTGAGTGTACCCGTTTTGTCGGTAATGAGATGCGTGATTCGTTCCATTCGTTCGATAGCTTCGGCATTTCGAATCAGGATCCCGTATTGGGCTCCTTTGCCGACACCCACCATTATGGATACTGGAGTTGCGAGGCCGAGAGCGCAGGGACACGCGATAATGAGCACCGCAACCGCATTTACGATCGCATAGGCTAATGCGGGAACTGGCCCCCATAAGCTCCAAACAAGGAATGTGATAAACGATGCGGCGACGACGATCGGAACGAAATACTTCGAAACCTGATCCGCAAGTTTCTGGATGGGAGCTCGGCTGCGCTGAGCGTTGGCAACCATATGAACGATTTGCGAAAGGAGAGTATCGGATCCTACGGCTCCGACCTTCATGATGAAGCTTCCCCGCTGATTGACTGTCGCTCCAATGACTTTATCGCCTGCGGTTTTTTCAACAGGGATCGGCTCTCCTGAGATCATCGATTCGTCGATCGTGCTGCTTCCGTCAGTAATTGCGCCATCTATGGGGATTTTTTCGCCGGGCCGAACGCGTATCAAATCTCCAATCATCAACTGGTTTACGGAAACTTCCTCTTCCTTTCCATCAATGAGGCGATGGGCGGTTTTTGCGGCTAAACCCAACAGGTTCTTAATCGCCTGATTCGTACTGCTTCGAGCTTGCCCTTCCAGCCACTGTCCAAGTAGAACGAATACTGTTATGACGGATGCCGCTTCGAAATAGAGTCCCACTTCACCATCCGTTCTGAAGGACTCTGGGAAAATGCCAGGAGCGAGTACCGCGACGGCGCTGAAACTCCATGCAGCTCCGACGCCCAGCATGATGAGCGTGAACATGTTGGGACTACGGTTGACTATTGATCGCCAGCCGCGAACAAAGAATAGGCTGCCCGCCCAGAATACAACCGGAGTAGCGAAGGCGAACTCTATCCATTTGCTGACCGTGTGCGGTATCCAACTTTCTAGAGAAACGCCAGGGACCATGCCTCCGAAGGCAAGCGCGAAGACAGGAATGGTCATCGCTAGACTCGCCCAGAATCTCACTGCGAGCGAGCGAATCTCTTGTCGCTCCTCATCGCTTTCGCTGTCGCCGCCAACGCGTTCCAAATCCATGCCGCACTTCGGGCATTGGCCGGGGCTTGGCTGTTGGATCTCTGGATGCATTGGGCAAGTCCATACTGGTTCAGTGGAAGCGTGATAAGATGGATTCTTTTCCAGTCTCATGCCGCATTTCGGGCAATCGCCTGGTTGGTCGGATTCGACCCCTGCGCACATTGGACAATAGTATTTCGACGTCGCGGTAGGGCGGGCGTCGTTCTCATGCTCGTGATGTGAATGTGGATCGCTATGGCAGCACGGCTTTGAATCGTTGGGATTCGATTCTGCAGTCTCATTGTGGCAGGGCAAATCCTTTGTCAGAGAATTCAGAATCGCTTCGATAGATGGAGCTCCCTGTGTAGAGCCATCCGAGTTTCTATATATGCGACAACAACTGTCACTGATCGGTGTAGCGTTGTCTTTGTCAACATCGATGTTGTCTACGAGTATAGTAGGGGACGCGTATTGACGAGCGTATGCCGGAGCGTTTGGATCCGAGCGTTCCCATTCCGTCCAAGATAGTGGATGCCCGGCTTGCTGTAGGGCTTGAGACAGGCGTTCTCTCGCCAGCTGTATATTGGGACAGTCGTTGTCGTAGATGATTTCCGCCTTCATGGTTCGGTTGCGCGTGGGTTCCCTTTGGTTTTTTGGACCGAAGCTTTGGAGTGTTGGAGAAGTCGATTTTATAGGGGCGTCGCTTGCGGCGACCGCGTAAGGAAATGCGAATTTTCAACCA
>JAJFLS010000244.1 GCA_021772595.1 Opitutales bacterium | reverse complement strand
TGATCTTATCGGGGTCGGCGAGGTCTCTGTTCACGAGGACGAGGAAATCTCCCGATTTGGCGTCGAATTTCTGGTCTCGATTGGTGAAGGAATCAAAGATCTGGAAATAGTCTGAGAAGCGGGCGTTTTCCGCCATCTCGTTCGTGAAATTGCGAATGTCGCGATTGACGAGGAGCTTACCCGTGGCGCGGGCGGATGTGTCCGATCCGAACATGAAAAGTGACATCAGCCCGCCCATGAAAAGCGTGAAGACACCGGTTGCTATCATCAGCTCGACCAGAGTCACGCCGGCCTTGGATCGAAAATTTGAATGAAGTTGGTATGGACTGCGATTCATTGTGTCAGAAAGTTGGAACTTCGGATCGTATCGAATAGAGAACGCTCTTATTGTCGCGCTGGCGCGATCCGTTGCCGAAGACGTATTCGTAGCGCAGGATGATCCTTCGAGCGTCGCCGATGCCGTTGGCCCCGTCGGTAATGTCGTCGACGTAGACCACGATATTCATCGACATATCATCGCTATCTTCGTCAGGCGTGTTGTTGATATCAACGGTCTTTACGTTGACTTTGTCCGTGCCTGCGTTGCCTGCCTCAGGATCTGCGGGTAGCGGAGAAACCATCAGCGTGTCGGCGGTTCCTTCGTGAAACAAGGTCGGTAGAATATCCTCGTCGAGTAGGCCGAACTCCATGTTCTTAATCTGCTCGATGTAGCCCTGGCCAATCGTCAGGGCAGTATTCTCGTGGATCGCGGATTCCGTCATATGGCGTGACTGGAGCAAGCCGGTGAGTACTCCTAGGCCGGTGAATCCAAGTATGCCCATTGAGATCATGATCTCGATAAGCGAAAATCCCGTTTTGGCGTTCCGAATGCCATTTAGTTTGATTGGTTTCTTAGTAGTCATATCCCGTTAGCGCATTAATGGACACCAACTGCTTCGACTATCTAAAGCAGGTTCTTAGCGGGCAGGAGCTTTTTTCGGCATAACCTCATGTTAGATAAGTGCATGTACTCATGGGAGGCTGAGTACCTGATTGGCTCAATGGGCGGAAACGCCGTGAATGCCGTGCTATTATCCGACTGTAGAAGCCTGCTTGCCTGTTCGAGAATCTCAGGGTAAGGAGTGTGCCGAATGGCGGGCGGTTTCTTGGTTCGCGAAATGGTAGGGCTGCTTATACCTAAGCAGCCGTTACTGTGACGGCTGACTAAGGATAGTCAGCCCTACCTTCTATCGCCTGCAAGCAGGCTCCTACATAAATAGAGATAAATGCGAGCTTTCCAACCGCGATCCGAGAGAAGGCAGAGACCGCTACAAGGCTTCGCTATTGAGGCCGAAATCGCAGTTGGGCAGCGCTTCGCGGAGCTGCTGAACGGCGCTCTCGGAACCGAGTTCGGTCTGGAAAAGGTAGAGCCGCCGGAGCTGGGTGAGCTGGGCGAGTTGGTCTATGCGGTCGCTGCTGAGTTTCGTGCCGTAGAGGTTGAGCGATTCGAGGGTCTCGATTTCGGAGAGTTTGCCGATGGTTTTGCCCTCGATCTGGGTTCTGCTCAAATTGAGCGAGCGGAGGTTGTCGAACTTGGAAAGTGACTCGATAGATTCGTCGCTGAGCTGAGTGCCGCTGAGGTCGGCTTCGACGATGGTATCGGCGAATGGCTCTAGCTTTTTGAGCATCTGGTTGTCGAAGCTCTTTTGAGCGGAGAAAGTATCGAGGCTAAACTGGCTGGCGTTCTCTTCGATGGGAGCGACGATGATGCCGAGCTCTTGGTTCAGCTCTTTGAGTTTCGCGTAGAGTTCGACCCGTTTGGCTTCTATCTTCTCGATTTCTTCAGGAGTGAGCATGGTGTCGAATACCGCGGTCGCGTATAGTTCGATTGACGCCGGGATCGCTTCGAACGAACTGATCGTGGCCTCTTCGGAAGCGCCTGTTTCGATCCACCAGCTAATGAGATCGATTTCCTCTTCGGTCAGCGGCGTCTTCCCGTCGGTCGGCATGAACTTCTCGTCGTCTTCCGGAAGTGTGACACGATGGATGAGCACGCTCTCGTCGACATCGCCTACCACGATTGCGGGGCCATCTTCGCCGCCTTTGAGGAAACCGGCGAAATCCTCGAGACTGAGCTCGCCTTTGAGTTTGTTCGGATTGTGGCAGGAGAGGCAGTTTTGCTCGATGATCGGATGTACCAGATCTTTGTATACGATGAGCTCATCAACCGACTCGACGAATCTCGGTCCGGTTGGCTCCAGTCCGAATATCGGGCGAATCGCATTGGGCATGTGCTTTGTCAGGTAGCCGCTACCGTGAGTGATCGACCCTCCGTCGTGACTAGCGGATGCGAGCAAGCCTAGATTGGAGACGAGAAGAACGCGATAGGCGATCTTAGCTGCGGGCTTATCCCACGATGTTTTGAGCGCTCCCAGCGCAACGCAACCGATGGCCAGCAGTATACTGGTTTGCATATGCTCGACTACGAGCGACTCGTTGGATCCGCTAGAATAGGCGAGCAGGAAGCCGGTCAATACTGCACCGAGTATCGAAATAATGGAGACTGTGAGGACGAGCGGAATGGCGGCCTTCAGGGACTCGAACCGCTTGCTCATGCTGGAAAACTCGAGGACCGCGAGCAGTAGGATGAACCCTATCGGCAAGTGGAGAACCACCGGATGAAACCGTCCTACGAACTGTAGGAAATCGCTGCGCGGCTCGCCGTCTAGCGGATTGACGACATAGAGCGCTCCCAGCGCGATCGCCAGGAGTCCGCAGAGAACGAGGAGGATGTATTGGGAGCGTGATCGCATGGAATTGATTCGTGATTTCGCGAGGGGGAACGGTTGGCGCTTCTAGCTGAGAATGTCTTTTACGACGTGGGATTCCTCGACGCCGGTGAGTCTGAGATCGAGTCCTTGGTGCTTGAAGTTGAGGCGCTTGTGATCGATGCCAAAGCGGTCGAGGATGGTGGCATTGAGGTCGCGAATGTGGACCGGGTCCTTGGTGATGTTGTAGCTGAAATCGTCCGTCTCTCCGTAGACCGTGCCGCCTTTAACGCCGGCGCCCGACATCCACATTGTGTAGCAACGCGGGTGATGGTCTCGTCCGTAATTGGTCTCGGTGAGCCCGCCTTGGCAATAGATCGTGCGTCCGAATTCGCCGCCCCAAACGACGAGCGTGTCGTCGAGCATGCCGCGTTGCTTCAGGTCGGTGATGAGCGCGGATGAGGCTTGGTCGATGTCTTTACACTGGTTGGGCAAATCCTTGGGCAAAGTAGCATGTTGATCCCATCCGCGATGGAAAATCTGCGAGAAACGCACGCCTTTTTCGGCGAGGCGTCGGGCCATGAGGCAGTTGTAGGCGAAGGTGCCGGGGACTTTGGAATCCGGCCCGT
>JAJFLS010000243.1 GCA_021772595.1 Opitutales bacterium | reverse complement strand
CGATGGCGACGGGCAGTTCGAAACGCGAAAGGTCTTTATGGAAGGAATCAATCTCGCGAGCGGCCTGGAATTGGGACACGGTGGCGTTTGGGTAGGAGCCGCTCCGGAATTATTATTTATTCCGGATCGAGATGGTAACGACATACCGGATACTGAACCCGAAATTTTGCTGGACGGGTTTGGTTTCCAAGACACGCACGAGACCTTGAATAGTTTTACCTGGGGCCCGGATGGCTGGCTCTATGGGAATCAAGGAGTTTTCAACTACGCGCAGATCGGTAAGCCCGGCGCTCCGGAAGATGAACGTGTATCGCTCAGCGCAGGGGTGTGGCGTTATCATCCGACGCGACACGAGTTCGAAGTATTCGGTCATGGCGGAAGCAATCAGTGGGGGCTCGATTTCAACGAGATGGGTGAGCTCTTCATGACGCAGTGCCGCAGTCGCTGGGGCGGCGGACCGACAACGCAAATCGTGCAGGGCGGTCATTATTGGAATCAGGCGAATCGCGGTCACGCGTCGTTCATTTCGGGACGAGCCCCGGAGGGGTTTGAGGTTTTTCGAAATCACCTGATGGCGTCGGCTCGGTATGGTCATGGCGAAGGCGGAGCGGGCAAGGCGGGCAGTCGCTCAGTTTATGGAGGGCATTCCATGGTGGGGACTATGATTTATCTTGGCGACAATTGGCCGTCCGAATACCGGGACCACTTGTTTTCGCACAACCTGCACGGGCATCAGCTAAATCACCAAATCAATCTATCCGAAGGAAGTGGATACAACACGGTGCACGCGGGAACTGATTTGCTGTACAGTCCAGATCCGGCCTATGTCGCGGTGGAACTGAAATACGGTCCCGACGGCGGAGTTTATTTCACGGATTGGGTGGATACGCAGCATTGCCACAATCCCAACAGCGAGCAATGGGATCGAGGGAATGGACGCCTCTATCGGATGACTTGGGCGGAGAACTTCAAGCCAGTCGCTGTCGATCTTGAGAGCGCTTCGGATGTCGAGCTGGTCGAATTCCAACTCCACGAGAATGATTGGTACGTGAGAACAGCGAGGCGACTGTTGGGCGAACGCTCGACTCGCGCGACGGTTTCAAAAGCGGCGAAGGATGCTCTATTAGAAATGGCGCTCGCTCATGAATCAGGTTCGAGGAGGCTTCGGGCCTTGTGGGCGCTGCACGCGATCGACGGCTTAGGTGATTCCGTCGGGAAAAGGATTCTCGGCGACGAAAACGAGTATGTTCGAGCGTGGACGATCCAATTGTTAACTGAGAATCGGGACGCTTCGAAGGCGATCCGCAATCGATTCGTCGAGATGTCCCGATCGGACGAGTCGCCAGTCGTCAGGCGATATCTGGCGTCTGCAATTCAACGCTTGCCTGCGGAGACTGGCTGGTCGTTGAGTGAGAATCTGTCGCGACATTCTGAAGACGCGAATGATCGATTCTTGGGTAAGATGGTTTGGTTTGGAATGGCTACGTTGATGGAAGACGACCCTGATCGCGCATTCCGCTTGGTTCGCAACGCGAAACTGCCGGCGCTCGCGTACTACGTTAACTGGTACGCGGCCAAACTCCAGGGGAAGGCCTTGGATCGAGTTTTGTCAATGCTCGCCAAAGCGGACGATCCGATTCCATTGATTGAGGCGATCGCTCTTGGATTGAGCGGTCAATCGGAGTTGGCGATGCCCGAGTCTTGGAAACGTGTTTCATCGGATCTGTATCGAAACGCCAATCCACGCGTCGCGAAGCTCGGCCGCGATTTGGGCGCTCTCTTTGGCGACGAGTCGATCTATCCGGAAATGCGAGCGACCTTGGCGAACAAGGAAACGCCGCTTCTAGAGAGAAAGAGTGCGTTTTCGACCCTCGCAAAAGTGATGGATACGCAATCGACGGACCTGTTCGTGTCTCTTCTTGACGATCCCGATTTTCGCTTGGACGTTATTCGCCTAGCGCCGCGATTGGACAGAGCGGATATGGCGAATCTGCTGATCCAAAGGTTCGGTACATTCGATCAATCGCAAATCGTAGCTGCGATGAACGCGTTGACGCAGAAGGAATCCATGGCAGCGGCGTTGCTGGACGCGATGAACGCAGAATCGGTCGAGCGCCGCCACATGACCGCTTACTACGTTCGAGCGTTGAGCAATCTGGACAGTCCGCGAATTAACGAAAAACTCGCTCTCGTTTGGGGCAAAGTTAGTTCTACCCCGCGGGAGATTTCGGAAAAGATTGATGAAATCGAGGAAAATTATTCCGAAGCTCCTCTCTGGGCATTTCGCGCGCTTTCCGGAAAATCGCATTTCGAGACGCTCTGCTCTGCTTGCCATCAGCCGAACGAAACAGGTGTTGCGATTGGCATGGATTTGAGAGGATCCGGTTCGAATGGAGTCCGCTACTTCCTGGAGAATATCATCGATCCGAATGCCGTAGTGGGGGCTGATTACGCGCTTTCGATCGTCGAAACGAAATCCGGTCAAGTTGTCTCCGGCATTCTCGAACGCCAGACGGAAACAGCGCTCACATTGAGAACGATCGCGGATTCATCGACGGTCCCTCGTTCTGATGTGGTCTCAGTTAAAACGTCAGCGCAGTCCTTGATGCCTCCCGGATTGCTGGATACGCTGAACGACCGAGAGGTTATCGAACTGCTGAAATATCTCAGCTCGCTTTGAAGGATAATGTAGGAGCCTGCTTGCAG